>QIAK01000038.1:10566-19597 GCA_003225515.1 Acidobacteriota bacterium
TACCGATGTTGCCGCCGACCAGCGCCGGAAAGCCCGCCGCTGTCATGATTTCGCCGGTCAACGTTGTTGTCGTGGTCTTGCCGTTCGATCCGGTGATAGCGACAATTGGTCCGGGCAGGAATTGTGCCGCGAGTTCGATTTCGCCAATCACGGCTTCGCCGAGAGCACGCGCCTGCACCAGCGGCGCCGCGTCCACTGGGACGCCGGGGCTGACCACGATTAAATCCTGACCTCGAAAAGTGCGGTCGCCGTGACCACCGGTTTCGACGGTGATGCCATGATCGAGCAGCACCGGAATTTCATTGCGCAGTTCGGCGCCGCTCTTGGTGTCAGAGACCGTCACCCGCGCGCCGTGCCCCTTCAGGAAAAGCGCCGACGCCACCCCGGATTTGCCGAGGCCCACCACCAGCACGCGTTTGTTGTTGAGCTCCATCAAAATTCTTTAACCACGAAGAACAGGAAGGTTCACAAAGAAAAACCTTTCACAGAGAATTCCTTCGTGAACCTTAGTGTCCTTCATGGTTCATGATCTCCTGGACACTATCTCAGTTTCAATGTCGTCAACGCGAACAGCGCGAATACCAGCGACGCAATCCAGAAGCGCACGATCACCTTCGACTCCGACCAGCCAAGCAGCTCGAAATGATGGTGGAGCGGCGCCATCCGACCTGCAGGATTACCGAGACTGCTTCAATCACAAAAACGCCGCCAATGAACGGCAGCAGCAGTTCCTGCTTGACGATAACGGCGATCGTGCCGATGGCACCGCCCAGCGCGAGCGATCCCACATCGCCCATGAACACTTCAGCGGGATGCGCGTTGTACCAGAGAAATCCAATGGACGAGCCGACCATCGCCCCGCAGAAGATGGTCAACTCGGCGACTTGTGGCATGCGCTGCAGCTCCAGATAGGTCGCGAAGGTCGCGTGGCCACTCACGTAAGTAAGTACGGTCAAGGCGCCGGCCGCGATTACAGTGCATCCGATGGCCAGGCCGTCGAGGCCGTCGGTGAGGTTCACGGCATTGCTCGAGAACGCGATCACCAGCGCCACAAAACCAATGAAGGGTAGAAACGCGAGAGGCCACAGGTGGGGATAGCGCTCCAGACTCTGCAAAACCAGATCCGGATGATATTGCTTGAAGAAGGGCACAATCAATTTGGTGGAGTACATCCCGTACGTCTGCATTGCGATCAGCATCGACGCGATCACGATACCGGTAGCGATCTGCAGGGCAAACTTGGCGCGCGCCGTCAGCCCCAGGTTGCGCCGGTGCGCAACCTTGCTGTAGTCATCGGCGAATCCAATGGCCGCGAATGCACAGGTGGAGAAGACGGCGATCCACACGAAGCGATTGGTCAGGTCAGCCCACAGCAGGGTGGGAACAATGATCGCAATCACGATTAACAGGCCGCCCATGGTCGGCGTCCCCGCTTTTTTCTGGTGAGCCTTGGGGCCCTCCTCGCGAATAAATTGTCCAATCTGGAAATCGCGCAGACGGCCGATCACCAGCGGGCCCACGATCATCGCGGTAAATAGAGCGGTGAGGCTGGCGAAGGCGGTGCGGAATGTGACGTAACGAAAGATGCGGAACGGCGCAACCGAATGTTGCAGCTTCACGAACAACAGCCAATAGAGCAATCAGCCTCCGAATTACAGCCATCAGCTTTCAGCCGTCAGCCTTCAGCAAAAGCAATTGGTTCAGCTCCAAGTGGGGACAGCCGCCTCGGCTGTCCGGTAGAGCAAAGCTCGAAGCTCGACGGCGCGCTTCACCGCCGGCCGTCACTCCTCGCTTTCCACGTCTCCAGCGCCTTCTCCAGCTTCACACCGCGCGACGCCTTTAGCAGAGCCACATCGCCGGCGCGCGTTTCCCGGGCGAGCCATTCGCCAGCTTCTTCGGGTGTCGTCACAAACTCGGCTGTTGCCCCTGCGCCTCGTGCGCCTTCAACCATCGCCTGCGCCAGTCCGCGTACGCCAAGAAGAACGTCAATCTTCTTCTGAGCGATATGACGGCCGGCAGCGCGATGCATCTCTTCGCCGGCAGGGCCAAGCTCGAGCATTTCTCCGGCAACCACGATGCGTCGCCCGGCCTTCATCGCAGCTAAAGCGTCGACCATCGCGCCCAACGCCTTCGGATTGGAATTGTAACAATCGTTGATGACCATGATGTTACCCAGTTGAAGAACCTGCCCTCGTTTATCCGGCGGCGCGAGACTCGCAAGTGCACCCACGGCGTCCGACGGCTTCAGTCCGCGAGCCACGCCCACGGCCACGGCAGCCAGGGCATTCAGCACGTTGTGTTCTCCCACCAGCGGCAAACGTGCGTGCTCGCGTCCGTCGGCCATCACCACATCGAACTCGGAACCCTCGGCGCCAAGTGTCCTGACGTTTTCCGCCCGCATGTCGGCGCTCGAGCGCATGCCATATGTGATTACTCGGCCTTTAAAGTCGTGGCCAAATTGCGAGACGTACTCATCGTCCGCATTGAGCACGGCAGTGCCATTGGGCGGAAGCGATTCAATCAATTCGTACTTGGCACGAGCGATGCCGGCCAGTGAATCGAAAAACTCCAAATGCACGGGAGCAACGTTGGTGACCACACCGACCTCGGGTTGCGCGATCCTGGCCAGCGCCCGAATTTCGCCCGCGTGCGACATGCCCATTTCAATGACCGCAACGTCGTGCTCCGGCTCCAGCTTCAGAAGCATCAGCGGTAGTCCAAAATGATTATTGAAGTTGCCCTCGGACTTGAGCACGCGAAACTGCGCATTGAGCACATGCGCTACGGCCTCCTTCGTCGTGGTCTTACCCGCCGATCCAGTCACGCCCACCAGCGGCTTGGCCCAGACCTTGCGTACGGCGGTGGCCAACCCCTGGAGCGCAGCCAGAGTGTCGTCCACGACGAGCAGCCTGTTTTTTTGCGGGTAGCGATGCAATTCTTTCTTCTCGACGACCGCAGCCGCTGCTTTTTTTTCGAGTGCCGCGACGACGTAGTCATGCCCGTCGAGCCGTTCGCCCTTCACGGCAAAGAAAAGTTGCCCGGGACCGATGGTGCGTGAGTCGATGGAATATCCCTGCGCAATTTCCTCGCGCGGAAACTCCCCGACGGCAGAAATGAACTCCGCGATTTTCGAAAGCGTCAGCTTCATGCCGCCTTAGCCCACTTTTTCGCATTCGAAGCCGGAGGCGCGCAGAGCCTGGCGCGCGACTTCGACATCGTCAAAAGGCAGTGATCCTTCGCGAGTAACTTGCACTTTCTCGTGTCCCTTACCGGCGAGCAGCACAATGTCTCCTGGGCGCGCTTCGGCAATCGCCAGGGCAATTGCCTTGTGCCGGTCGGGTTCCACACTGTATTTCACGCCGGTTTTCTGTAGACCGACCAGAGCGTCATTGATGATCGCACGTGGATCTTCACTGCGCGGATTGTCGGAGGTGAGCACTACAAAATCGCTGCCGTGCCCAGCGGCCTCTCCCATCAATGGACGCTTGGCGCGATCGCGATCGCCGCCACAACCGAACACGGTCAAAACTCTGGCACTGCCGGTACCGCGCGAAACAAATTCGCGGGCCAGCGCCGTAAGATTGCGCAAAGCGTCGTCGGTGTGAGCGTAGTCCACCACCACCGTGAACGCCTGCCCGCAGTCGACGCGCTCGAATCTTCCGGGCACATGCGTGAGCGACTCGATGCCGCGGGCAATCGCCTCTGATCCACAGCCACGCGCGAAACCTGCGGCTGCCGCAGCCATGATGTTGTAGACGTTCACCCGCCCGATCAGAGGAGAGAAGATGGGAATCTTTTGGTTGGGCGCTGCCATGTCGAAGCGCGTGCCGCGAGGAGTAATTTTGACATTCTCCGCATGAAAGTCGCCGCGCTCCCAGCCATACGACAGTACGACAGCGCTGCGCTTTCGGCTGAACGCGGCAAGTTTCGCGCCATAGGCGTCATCAAGATTGGTCACCACCGCGCGTGGAGCATCGGTTCCACAGCCTTCAAACAGCACCCGTTTGGCCGCGAAGTATTCGTCCATGGTCTTGTGGTAATCGAGGTGGTCGCGCGTGAGGTTGGTGAATACGGCGACGTCGAAAGGCACACCGAACACTCGCTCTTGCGCCAGAGCATGCGAGGAAACCTCCATCACAGCATCGGTCGCGCCCAGGCCAAGCGCTTCGTTGAAAAGCCGCGCCAGTTCGAGAGCTTCCGGAGTCGTATGCGGCGCGGGATAAATATTTCCGGCCACATGATATTCGATCGTTCCGATCAGGGCGCTCTTGCGTCCGGTCGCCGTCAGAATCGATTCGATCAAGAACGCGGTCGTACTCTTCCCGTTCGTTCCCGTAATTCCGGTGACCGCAATGCGCTCGGCGGGACGCTTATAGAAATTCGCGCTCAAGCGCGCCAGTGCTCGCCGCCCATGCGGCACCAATGCCCATGCCACTCCCTCGCGGGGCGTCTCGGACGGCGAGTCGGTGACGATGGCGACCGCGCCGGATTTTATGGCCTGGTCGATGAACCGGTTGCCGTCGGACGTCTCCCCCTGCATGGCCACAAACACGCATCCGGGCTTGACCAGGCGCGAATCATATTCCACACCGCTAACGCTTGGGTCCCCACTCTGGGCGAGCACCTCCGCGCCATCCAGCAACTGTTGGAACGTCATTGCTGGGAATTATAGGACACGCAGAAAGTGGATGCAGCGGATCCACCTATTCTTACTGAGGATTCTAGATTGCAGATTGCAGATTGCAGATTTAATCTGAAATTGCTCAATCTGAAATCTACAATCTGAAATCATCCGACAGCCCCGATTACCAAGGTCATTTTCCATCGGCGGCGAGTCCACGCTACATTCATCTCATGAGCACCGGAACCGGTCATGCCAAATACAAGTGCGCGCAATGCGAACAGCTCGAAGCTTCCTGCGAATGCGAAAAATTCTGCTGCCTCTGCCAGTCGGTGATAGACATCCGCCTTTGCAATGATGGACTCTTGTACTGTGAACCCTGCCGCACTGCCTGCGATTACAAAACCTCGGAATAGCGAACTGTCCCGTTTGAACATGTGCTTTGAGAATGGACGATGCTGCGCGCAGCCGCTTTCAGGCGGAGCAGAGTCTGACCTGCGAAGTCTCCTTCCTATGCGAGTTTGCGTACGGGGGAGATCCCTCTGTCGGCTGGACTGCGCCGCCATTCGGGATGACTCCTCTGAGTGGCTTAGTTTGAAATCTGAATTTCACTCGGCGTCCGGAAGAGCCCGCGGTTTATGCGAGTGGTCCGAGGGATCTCCCTTGCACACAGCGTCTTAGCCTGAGATCCTTCGCTCCGCCTGAAAAAAACGGCTATGCTCAGGAGACTCATCGAGCATTTGGCAGGGTGGACCGCTTTGAGGGACAATAGTATGTTTGCTTTTTTAAGATCTTGAGGAGATCCCATGGCTACCACGATGCACGTCAGCGACGTAGCCGAGTTGCTGAACGATGGCCGGACGCATTTCAATCTTTCTCCGGCGGTGCTGGTGGAGCACTCCATCCGGCGCAATGAAGCGAAGATTGCGGCCAATGGGGCGATTGTCGGGTACACAAATCGGACCGGGCGGTCTCCTAAAGATAAATTCATTGTGAAGGATGAGACCACCGCGCATACCGTCGCCTGGGGCGCGGTGAACGCCCCGATTGAGCCGGAGAAGTTTGACGCACTCTATGACCAAGTCATGGAGCATCTGCGCGGGCGCGAACTTTTTGTGCAGGATCTTTTTTGCGGCGCCGATCCGGCCTACCGCCTTCCGGTCCGCATTGTGAACGAGTATGCCTGGCATAACTTATTCGTGCGGCAGTTATTTTTGCGTCCGACGCCGGAGGAACTCAGGTCATCTCGGCGCCCGAATTCAAAGCCGATCCCAAGCGCGACGGTGTGGCCTCAGAAGTTTTCATTCTGTTGAACTTCACCCGGCGTACGATTCTCATCGGCGGAACATCTTATGCGGGCGAGATGAAGAAATCGATTTTCAGCGTGATGAACTTCCTTTTGCCGCCCCGGAATGTCTTTCCCATGCACTGCTCGGCGAATGTCGGGCACAACGGGGTGAGCGCGCTGTTCTTCGGGCTCTCCGGAACTGGCAAGACCACGCTGTCGGCCGATCCTTCACGCGACCTCATCGGCGACGACGAGCATGGATGGAGCGCGGAAGGCGTCTTCAACTTCGAAGGCGGCTGCTACGCCAAGTGCATCAAGCTTTCGAAGAAAAATGAACCGCAGATCTGGAACGCTCTCCGCTTCGGCTGCGTGCTCGAGAATGTCACGCTCGACGCCCACACGCACATTCCCGATTACAACGATGACAGCAAGACAGAGAATACCCGCGCCGCCTATCCCGTCGATTTCATCGAGAACGCGTTAATTCCGGGCCTTGGCGGACATCCCAGGAACGTCGTCTTTCTTACCGCGGACGCCTTTGGCGTACTTCCGCCGATTTCGAAGCTCACTCCTGAGCAGGCGATGTATCACTTCCTTTCGGGATACACGGCGAAGGTTGCCGGGACTGAAGCAGGCGTGAAAGAACCATCCGCCACATTTTCGACGTGTTTCGGCTCGCCGTTTCTCCCTCTGCCTCCGAAGACCTACGCAGAAATGTTAGGCCGCCGTTTGCGCGAGCATCATGCGCAGTGCTGGCTGGTGAACACCGGCTGGCAGGGCGGACCGTACGGTGTGGGCAAGCGTATGGACATTCCTTACACCCGCGCCATGGTCGACGCGGCCGTCGAAGGCGAACTGATCAAACACGAATTCGAAATCGAGCCGGCGTTTGGATTCAGCATTCCCAAGACATGTCGTGGCGTGCCGCCGCAGGTGCTCAATCCGCGGAATGCGTGGCCCGATAAGGCGGCCTACGACAAAGGGGCCGAAGATCTGCGCAACCGTTTCGCCAAGAATTTCGAGAACTTCGACGTCCCGCCCGAGGTCAAGGCAGCAGGACCGAAGGCGCAGCGGTAAGTCCGTGATGAAGGCCGAGGACGAAATTTAAGGCCTTGAAGCCGCACACTTCCCGGCAAGCTCTCTGTGGTTAAATCAAACCATGTTCGCCCGTAAGATTCGCGTGGAGTATGACGATAACGGGCGCACTTCTCCCTGTCCGCTGAAGTGGCTCGACAGTTTCTCCATGCGCAACTTCACCAACGCCACCGTTTTCGATGACACCCTTCCCCTCGCGGATGGACAAATGGAAATCGGCTCCAGCGTTCCGCTCGACCAACTCAAAAGTGCGATGGAAGACTGGTTCCGGCGAAAGGGCTACCTTCCGAAGGACTCGCACTTGTCACTGGCAGAGAACGAAACCGCGCAGCAAACTACTTCGCAGTGAAGCCATTCTCGACCATCATGAAGGATTCGCGTTAAGGAAAATCCTTTAGAAAATGATGGACGATATTGTGAGATTTTTGACGCGGTAAAAACCTTTGAAAACGCGCGATCGGACGGGGTCGCGAGCAGCTTTCCTATTTTCAGCAACTTGGAAAGCCCACGTTGATGGCAAACCAGTTGCTACTGCACACGCGGAGGTGCTTCATGAGGCACAGGCGACTGCAACTGCCCTCGCTAGCGAGCACCCGCGTTGTCCCCTGGAGAATCGCAGCCCAGGAATTACCGAGCATATCTGCCAGTTCGCTAGGCGTTGCGCCCGATTGTTCTCTGGACATTGGGTTCTTAGGATCGTGGTTTGAGCCGGATTTTGATCCTGACGACTTCGAAAGGAAACGCGAGCGCCGCCACATTAATTGGGGCGCGATCTCAGGAATGGTACTGTCGGTAACCGTTAGTGCGGGTTGCTGGGCTGGAATCGGCTGGATGATCGCTCGATTAGTGAACTAGGGTATCGCAATCAAAATGCTCCATACTGGAGCTCAAAAATGGGGCCACGCGCGAGCAGCGTCGGCCCCAATGTCATGCGTGATCTTTAAGCGACTACTTGTCGTAACGCAGCAACGACATCACGTCATACTCTTTTAGCTTTTCACGGCCTTTCAGAAATTCCAGTTCCACCACAAATCCCAGGCCGGCGATCTCCGCCCCCAACGACGACGCCAATTTGGCCGTCGCCTCGGCAGTGCCGCCGGTGGCGAGCAGATCGTCTACGATCAAGACGCGCTGGCCTTTCTGGATTGCGTCTTTGTGAATCTCCAAAGAATTCGTTCCATATTCGAGCGCATAAGCGTACTTCACTGTTTCGGCAGGAAGCTTGCCCGGCTTGCGCACGGGAACGAATCCCGCATTCAGGCGATAGGCCAAGGCGGGAGCGAAGATAAAGCCGCGCGCCTCCATCCCTAAAACCAGATCGACGTCTTGCGCAATGTAATGCTCGGCCAGTTTGTCGATAAGCGTGGCGAACCCGGTTTTATCTTTCAAGAGGGTCGTGATGTCGTAGAAGAGAATTCCCGGCTTGGGGAAATCGGGAATTTCGCGGATCAGATACTTCAATTGATCGGCGTTCATAGCGCCGGCGGACGGCACTGGCATTTACCACGCTCCTTCAATGCGAAATGTACTGAGTCCGGCGATCGGGCTGGCGTCGGCTAATTCTACGGCGTCGACGCGGGCTGCTCGTGGTCCTTCGCGCAAGCGCGAGTGCAATCCAGAGAGTTGGTCGCGGGTTCCCTGGGCAAGAACTTCCACGCTTCCGTCATGGTTATTGCGCACCCATCCGGCAATGCCCAGGATGTGCGCCTCGCGCTCCACAAACCAGCGGAAGCCGACTCCCTGGACGCGACCGCGCACCAGAAACCGCCGCGCTTCAAGGGGTTTTTCGTTCGAAGTCATGCTTGAGAATGATTTCAGATCTTGATTTTAAAATTCAGATTGAAAATCCCACGCACTGCGCTTGTCTTGGGTTTGCAATCTGAAATCTTAAATCTGAAATCAACAATGCCCTATGCCCTGGATAGGTACGCGCCTTCCGACGTATCCACTTTAATTTTCTCGCCTTCGTTGATGAAGGGCGGAACCTGCACGACCAGTCCGGTTTCAGTCTTGGCGGCTTTTGTGAC
>QIAK01000039.1:0-8254 GCA_003225515.1 Acidobacteriota bacterium
ATATCGCTGCCGCTCTGCCCAAGTTGGCGGAATCATGCGTCATCATGGTAGCGGAGGCAATTCCCAGTCCGAACCCGAATCCACTGCCTAGTACCCCGAAGACGAGGATGTATCGTAACTTACCCATTTGTAGGAAGGAGATCCGGGCACACGCAGTATTTGTAGAAGTTGTTCTGTAGGCGTGGAAGGCACTACCGAACAAAACACTGGATTTTTACTGGTATTTTGTGGCTCGAACAAGAATGGCGGAGAGGGTGGGATTTGAACCCACGATACCCGTTAAGGTATGTCCGCTTTCGAGGCGGATCGTTTCAACCACTCACGCACCTCTCCGGAAAGCAGTTGCCGGCCGCCAGCCGAAAGCAAATCTGTTCGGCACAGACAATCATCGCGACCAACTTCTAACGACGGCTTTTAAAGAACGATTGCAATATTTCCGCGCTGCGGCCCGCCAACACCCCGCCGCGAACCTCCATCTTGTGGTTCAGTTGCGGATGATTCAGGACCTGCATGATCGAACCTGCCGCACCAGCTTTAGGGTCATCGGCGCCGTATACCACACGCCCGATGCGAGCATGCATCAATGCACGATGATTACCCATGGCAATACCAGCTTCGCGCAGCGCGATGACCTCAGCGTGGGCGGTAGGATCGCAACTGGCGATGTTGCGATTCCATCCGCGTCCAACGATCTTGCCACCGCATACCGCAACCGCTCCTACGGGTACTTCTCCGCCTTCGAGAGCGCGCTGGGCGCAGCGTAAGGCTTCTTCCATCCAAAGTTCGTCAAATGCGGGATTGGAACTGGGGGGATTGGAACTCAGGTCTTCGCCCTCGGAATTCTCTCGTAAGGATGTTTTGTCTAGAGGCACAAGAAGGTGGATGCTCCCCATTATTCTAGCGGGTTCAGTGCGGGAATGGAGAATCGATAGGCCGTTCCCACCCAGTTCAGACCACACTGAGAACGGTTCGCACAAAATCTGGCACAACGGCGTGGGCAAATGCCGACGCGACAATCCGAACCAAGGGATAAGCAATTACCACCGCGGACGTGACCAGCAGAAGCCATGTCCTTGTGGGCAAGTTTGTGAAATAGGCCTTCATGACATCCTCTATCCGGTAATACGGACGAGGTAAGCGAGAAGTTCCGTGACAAATCGCGCTAAATTACTCGCTCCGCGACTGCACTCGCCAGCAACTGGCCACTGACAACGGCCAAGTGTTATCCTAAGCTCGATATGGGCTTGCCAAGTTTGCTGCGAAAAGTTTTTCTGGTGGATCTGCTCCAGGGGCTGAAGGTCACGTTCCGCTACCAGGACCCCAAGGAAATTTATACCGAGCAATATCCGCTGGAGCGCCCGCAGGTGGCGGAGCGCTACCGGGGCGCGCCGCGCCTGAACGTGAACCCCGACACCGATGAGACCATGTGCATCGCCTGCGATCTCTGCGCGCTGGCCTGCCCCGAGCATCTGATTGTGGTCTCCAGCGAACGCAACGAGAAAACCCGGCGCAAGGAACTCACCAACTTTACCTACGACCTGAGCCGCTGCATGTTCTGCGGTCTGTGCGAAGATGCCTGCCCAACCGACGCTCTTGAACTGACCCAGGATTTCGAACTAGCCAGCTATACCCGCGAAGGCGCCATCTGGGATCGTGAGACGCTGGAAAAGGGCCCGCAGCCAACGCAATATCACCGATAAGAGTCCCAAACCGGCAATATTTCAAAAACTCCTCCTACGGAATCCACCGGATGGCCAGCCTACTTCGGAAGGTTGAGCCTACACGAAGCGACCGATTCGTAATTGCAGCGGCATGATTGCAGTCGTGCATTTCCACCCGGAGGATTCTTATGTCAACTCGAACTACCGCGCTCTTACTTTTTCTTTGCACCGCGAACTGGGTAATGGCCCAGCGTAGTCCCGCGCCGCCCCCACGGACTCCGGCGCCACAGACTTCTACGCCGAGTGCCGCATCGCCAACTCCCGCCGCACCACCGGCCGCCCCAAGTACCACGCCGCCTACTACGCCTCCTACAACGATCGGCCCACCCACGCCAATCACGACTAAAGCAGCCGGTGAGAATACCCAAAGTGCACCCACACCTCAGGCGTCAAGTCCGGCCACGCCAACGCCACCCAACAATCCGCAGCAGAATCCAAATGCACCTACAGGTCCATGCATGACCTCAACGGGAACACAGGCCGGATCGGCAGGCAACCCAACTGCGGCGAACTCGCCAAATCCTGGTCCGCCGAACGCTGCGGCCACAAATCAAAGTTCGACTACTCAGGAATCCAATAGCCAAGGTTCAACCACATCTGCCACAACGCCAGCAAACACTCAGGGAACTGCGGCAGGAGCGTCGTCCGGCAATTCTCCAGCCAATTCGCCCGCCAGCGCTTCGGGAACACCTTGCCCTTCCGCTGCTGCGCCCTCGAATGGCGCTGCACCCGCTCCGCCAATGTAACCGCGTTAACCGGGTGTATCAGAGAAGCGGAAAGTTCCATTGGTGTATCAGAGAGGCGTAAAAGAGATTCGAGTCAGAACGACAGAGAGCCTCCGTGTCGGAGGCTCCCTCTTTTTAATGGTTACTGCTGCTGCCGATTAGTCGCGAGCTTTTTCTCCGGCATGAAGTACATCGCAGGAATCAACGCAAAGATGAGGAACGAGGCGTAGATCGAAACGTACGCCAACGGAACCGACAGCAGATAAAGCCCCGCTGAGAATAGGTTCTTTCGCTGGATGGAAGCGTGATAATCGGCGAGCGCCAAATCACGGTAATCCTGCCGAATCAGAACCAGCCGCAGAAAATAGAATCCGGAAGCACACAAGACCAGATCCAGTCCATAAAGCGCCACGGCCAGCGGTTCGTGATAGTTTTTTCCGAGATAGTCAGTGACGAACGGGACGAGAGACATCCAAAAGAGCAAATAAATATTGCTCCAAAGAAGGCGAGCCGTGACTTCGTGAACGGCATGGATCAGATGATGATGGTTGACCCACATGATCGCGACCACCAGAAAACTGAGTCCATAGCTGATAAATATGGGCGCGACTTTCCCCAGCGCCGCCAGCGTGGGCTGCGAAGGCGCGCGCAACTCCAGCACCATGATGGTCACAATAATGGCGATCACGCCATCGCTGAAGGCTTCCAGACGATTCGTGGACATTTCACCCTGAGCCATGCGGAGAATCTAACACGGAGGCGGAAGGATTTCAGATTGTAGATTTCAGGTTTCAGATTGAAGTGCAAAATCGGATTCGATGTTCAATCCTGAAATCTAAAATCTTCAATCTGAAAGCGTCCCCCTGAATCGTCCGCCTCACGCGGGCTGCTGCTGCGTCATACAGTGCATCGCGCCCAGGCCCCAGATAAAGTCTCCCGAATAGATGGGCACAACCTCACGAGTAGGGAATAGATGGGCCAGGGTATCGAGCGCGATGCGGTCGTTGGAGCGATTGAAGACGGGAGCGAGCACAACGCCATTCGCAATATAGAAATTGGCATAGCTGGCGGGCAGTCGGCGCCCCTCGAAGACGACCGGCTGCGGCATGGGTAGTTCGACTACAGTGAGTTGTTTCCCGCCCTGGTCGCGGGCAGCTTGCAGGCGGCGCAGGTTGGCGCGCAGCGGGGCGTGGTTCACATCTTTCGAGTCAGGCTCAACCATCGTGAGGACGGTATCTTTCGACACAAAGCGCGCTAGGTCGTCAATGTGTCCGTGAGTATCGTCTCCGAAGATGCCGCGTCCCAACCAAATGGTATGCGGCGCACCCAGATAATCTGCAAATGCCTTTTCATAATGAACCCGCGCCATGTGAGGATTTCGTTCCTGGACCTTACTCAGCAGGCATTCTTCGGTGGTGAGAATCGTGCCGGCTCCGTTGACGTCAATCGAACCGCCCTCAAGCACCATGCGCGTTCCAATGGATTGGACACGAACCTCGTGCGCGTGAGCAGCCTTCGCCATGAGGCTGCCAATCTTTTCGTCATACCGCCAGTTCGAATACTTCGCCCATGCATTGAAGCGAAACTTCATAGCTATGTGACTCCCGCTGTCGGGTTGTGCCGGCTTCTCGCGGGAGAGGGCGCCCGCGCCACATTTCAGGAAAATGCAGCCGGAGTCGCGCAGCCAAACTCGGTTGGTAGGCCAGCGATGGAAGCGAACGTTAGCAGAGAGTGCGTCGGCCCTCTCGAGCACTTTGCGCGCCTGTCGCGCGGCAGACCCGTCGTTCACAATCAACTCGACCCGCTCGCGTTTGGCTAGGTTGCGGATGATTTCGGCATAGACCCAGGGAATGGGCTCAAACTTTCCTGGCCAGTCTCCCTGATAATGTGGCCATACGAGCCAAGTGGCGGCGTGTGTCTCCCACTCGGCAGGCATACGGTAGCCGAGCGGCACTTCGTGGGGCGGCTTCAAACTTGAAGTATTACTTGAAGTTCTGCGCAGGGGTTTTCCGCTTTGGATTCTCATCCTAGTCGATCAACCGGCTGGTGATGGGAGCATAACTATCGATGCGGCGGTCGCGCAGGAAAGGCCAGTTGCGGCGGATGTCTTCCAGCGCTTTCAGATCGACGTCGCCTACGAGTATTTCCTCGCGGTCATGTGAACCTTCGGCCAGCACACGCCCAAAAGGATCGCAGAAAAATGATCCTCCCCAGAACTCAAGCCCCTGGCCGGGCGCTGACTTACCGCGAACGTTCCCGGTTTCAAATCCGATGCGGTTTACGACTGCGACGTAGACTCCGTTGGCAATGGCATGCGCCCGCTGAATCGTGCGCCAGGCGTCGTGCTGGGCCATGCCAAACTCGGCCTTCTCTGCCGGATGCCAGCCGATCGCCGTCGGATAGAACAGAACCTGCGCACCTTGCAATGCGGTCAGCCGCGCGCCCTCGGGATACCATTGATCCCAGCAAACGAGCGTCCCCAGACGGCCAGCGGTGGTGTCGAGCGCGCGGAATCCGAGATCGCCGGGCGTGAAATAGAATTTTTCGTAATACAGCGGATCGTCCGGAATGTGCATCTTGCGGTAAAGCCCACGCAAGGTCCCGTCTTTGTCGAAGGTGGCTGCCGTATTGTGATAGACGCCTGCGGCGCGTTTTTCGAACAGCGAAGCGATGAGCACAACCCCATTCTTGCGCGCCGCTACGGCCAGTTTTTCAGTGGTCGGCCCCGGAATCGGCTCCGCCAAGTCGAACAATGAATGGTCTTCGCGCTGACAGAAATACTGTGTCTGAAAAAGTTCCGGCAGGCAGACGACCTGCGCGCCTCGTCCGGCGGAGTCAGCCACTCGCGCGAGGGCCTTCTCAAGATTCTCTTCCGGCTCTGGCCCGCAAGACATCTGCACCAACGCCACGCGAAATTTTTCAGGGGGCACGGGTTTCGATCTCCGCTAACAAATATAGCAGGACGGCTTTTAGCTCTCAGGCTCGTGGTTTTCGACAGAGCAACCCGCAAGGCCCGCCACCCCGTCCTATGAGGACGATTTCCTGTGGGCAGCCAATGAGCGCGTCAGGCGGACGTTCCCAGCGACGAGCTTTTCCAGTCTGTGAACCACTTCACCGGATGGCATCGAGCGAACTACCGCCTCGATCGCGGGCTCGGCGTCTAATGATTCGGTTCGAATCAGATCGAGCAGAAACTCCAGCGCCATATCCTGGCGGGTAAGCGCGATCGCCGAAAGTAGCACCGATCGAAACCACGGATCGCGGACTTTCTCCAGGCACTCGCGCAGGGCATGAAACCCTTCGGCGGAATGCGTTCCGGCAATGGCTAGTGCGGCCTCTCCGGCGGAGTCGTCGCCCGCCGCGAGAAAACGGCTGACCCACGGAATCTCACGCGGGCCGTCGATTCGCAGAATGCCGCCGTAGCAGGCACCCATGATTTCCGGCTCGTCATGGCCGAGAATCGCTCTCAGACGTAGCAGGAGTGAAGCCGATGGCGATCCAATCTGCTCAAGGGCGCGCACGACCTCCACGCGAACTGACTTGTCGGTATCAGCCAGCAGGCCGATCAGATGCCCGAGCAAATCTGTGTCTGTCAGGCTCCGGCACTGCACCAGCGCCAAGGCACAGGTGGCGCGCAGGGTTCCAGCCGTGTCGGATTGCCCTCCCCAAACCGGTTCCATCTGGATGTGCCGCATCCCGCGCAGAAAAACCTGTTCGTCCTGATATTCAAAGGCGGCCAACGCACGGCTGAGCGCGTTCTTGGCCCAGCATTGTGGATCGGTTTTCGAAGGCTCCTCGAAGAATCGATCGAAGGCGCTCAGCAAATCCGGCGTCAGCTCCGCAATCCGAAACTCGCGAATCAGATCAGCCGCCTTACCCACGATGAAATTGTTGCGATTTCCGAGAGCCTTACGAAGTGGCGCGATGCGTTTTTCTTCAGCCTGCTGACGGAGTGCGTCCAGAGCAGCCACTTGTTCTTCAAAACCGCGCTTGCCAGCCATGCTTCGAGTTTAGCCGAGGAGTTATCGCAGGGCCTACTCACCTCTGAAGGAAGATGCAGCCGAGCGTGGCATCCGGTCCAATGCTTCCTGTAGAGTATCTAGTCGGGAAAAATAGGATTCAGGTTGGAGGAATGCGTTGACACACGGCAATGACGGCAATTCGAAGAATCATTCACATCAGGGGCATGGACACGCCGCAGGCGGTGAGGGCAAAGACCGGAATCTGCACAATCCTATTGCAGACCGGCTGATTCCGCTCGAACCACTCGATCTCACCAAGATCCATTCCATCGACGGCCTGGTGCGGGCAATGGCTAAGACCGCCTTCACCGGTCGCCAGTTGGGTGAGGCTGCGGATGTGCTCGAAGCCATGGCGCTCGACGAAGATGCTTTCATCGTGATGACCCTGGCGGGCGCCATGACCGTTGCCAAGCAGGGACTGATCGTCACCGAGTTGATCGATCGCGGCATTGTGAACGCGATCGTCTCCACGGGCGCGCTGATGGCCCACGGATTAGTTGAAGCCACCGGGCGGGCACACTTCCGGGCAAATCCGGAGGTCTCCGACGAAGAACTCTATGAGCAAGGCTACAACCGCGTCTACGATACGCTTGAGCCCGAGCAGAATCTCGATGATGTCGAGGAAGTCATGTCAGCCGTGCTGGAGGCTTGGGACCACAATGACGTGATGTGCTCCTACAAATTGAATCATGCCATCGGCGCATATCTCGCGAAACGCAATAAAGACCAGCGCGGAATTCTGAAATCGGCCTACGAGCAGGGAGTGCCAGTATTCGTCCCCGCCTTTAGCGACTCGGAATTAGGGTTAGATACGGCTCTGAACAACCGACTGCGGGAATCGACGGGCCGGCACAAAATCCGCTTTGATCCTTTTGAAGATCTCGAGCATTTTGCGGCCACTCTGCTGCGCCAGAAGAAGCTTGGGATTTTCACGATCGGTGGAGGCGTGCCGCGCAACTGGTCGCAACAGTTCGGTCCCTTCATCGAATTGAGGCACCGTAGGTTGGGAGAGAACGTGCCCTTGAAGCGCTATCACTACGGCCTGAGAATCTGTCCCGAGCCGGTTTATTGGGGAGGGCTTTCAGGTAGTCCCTACAGCGAGGCGATCTCCTGGGGCAAGTTCGTGCCTCCTTCAGAAGGGGGAAAGTTTGGCGAGGTCTTTGTCGATGCCACTGTGGGGCTTCCGATTATCGTGGCCGCCGTGATCGAGCGCCTCGATAAAGCCAAAAAGGGCGGAGGAGTGAAGAAGGCCAAGACCTCGACCAGAAGGTAGAACGATCGTGAATTCGCTGCGGAAAATGGCTAGAGCTGAAGGCTAGGCGTTGCTGTCGCACGAGGCGGAATTTGCCCCTTGAAACTCAGGACCGGTGCTTTGCGGAGCATCATGATTGCCCGTACGAAGCCGGCGATACAGCGGAGCAACAACACTATTTTCAAGCACTTCCGACTCTGCCTGAAACCAATCTTGCAACTCCTGGCCATCCCCTTCACCGCGGGTCTCATAGAGTTGCTTCGCGCGTGAACGCACCTTCCGCTCTACCAACTGCACCATGAGGGCCTGTTGCTTCTTTCTGCGTGTTTCGGTGTCCACTGCTAGTCCTCGATATCTGTGTCTTTTCTACCACTTCAATCATAACCGATTCCTGTTAACGGAGGGTTACATTCGGCAGATGCGCAGGTTACTAAGGTGCAATCCTGTCGGGTTGCTCGGAGCCACTTGTAATCCGCACTGAATTCTTTGTATTTTCAGTCCCTTAGCTCTCGATCTCGACCATCCCAACCTGTG
>QIAK01000039.1:8318-13616 GCA_003225515.1 Acidobacteriota bacterium
CGACCAAGTAATACGACAGACAGGCACAGGCCAAGGCCGGGAGCACGAGAGCGTACCCGAGGTGGAGGGTCGGGTTCGAGCAAAATAGTTCCTGCCATAGATAAACGCTGTAACTGATCTTTCCCAACCATGCCACGGGAGACCAATTCAGCGCTCGATACGGAACCTGAATGACATGCAGTACCAGACCAGCGATCGACAGGTGAAGCAAAGGTCGCAGCACAAACAACTGGAATAGTGTGCGTGCCGGGCTTGAGCCAGAAAACCAGGGTTCAAAGATCACAACCATGAGCATCGCTACAGCCACGTAACCACGGATCTTCGGAAGGCGCGGTGCAAAGACTGCGAGCAGACAGCCGATTGCCAACTGGTCTGCGTACACCGGGAGACTTCCGGCAATTCCATTTCGTATCCTCAGCGCGTAAAGCGCAGTGCGGAAGACCGGCGTTGCCAAGAAGACGCACAGCAAGATCACCGACTTGTGACGATGCCACTTCTTAACCGCGAATGGCCACAGCAGGTAGAACTGCTCCTCAATACTCAGGGACCAGAGGTGCCCAAAAAACCACGGCCGCGAAAGATCCATATTCGCTACATAAGCCAGTGCCGCAGCCACGTGGTACCAGCGCAGCTGGTGCCAGTACAGCACGATCACCACCGCTACGAAGACAAAAGCCGCCGGGAAAATGCGAAATGCGCGGCGAATATAGAAGTCCCGCAGGCTGATGGTGCAGCTGCGGTCATATTCCCGCAGCAGAAGGTTGGTGATCAGATAGCCGGAAAGGACAAAGAAGACATGCACGCCGAGTATGCCGTAGGTCTCAACCCGGTCGAGTGTAACGTGCCGCCATTTCACCAGGTGACTGAGAATGACTAGCGTGATGGAAATGGCTCGCAGGCCGTCAAGCGATGGTATCCGTTGCATGCTCAAAAGAAAACGACTCGACGTGAGAGAGCCCGGCGCTTGCGACTCAGTATACGCCCCGCCATGAATACAGTAGCAGTAGAAGATTGCGGTGCCAACGCGCTAGGTTCAGTCGAAAATCAACACGGCCGAGGCGATCACCGTCGTCCAGAGGGCGCGCTTGTCGCCTACCGCGGATTGGGTGACATTCGCGGTGCGCACGATCTTGTTGGATAGGCGGTAGATCTGCTTCTTCTCGTCCCAGGAGCGGTCGGGATCGAATTCCACGTTAAGGGTGGTGGCAAGCATTTCGGCGGCGAGTTCCTCAGCGTATTCTCCGGCTGCGTCTTCAGTCTCGCCAAAGGAGTGATGTTCGCTGAGATACCCGTAGGTATTGCGATCGGCGGGAATGGCAACTCCAATCGACGAAGCCAAAAGTCGATGAGGCTCGCGCGTAGTGTTTTCGGCAACCACAGCGAATACGACTTCTCCCGGATGCAGGTACTTCACGCCTTCTTTGCGGGCGAGCAACTTGCAGTTGGGCGGAAAAATGGAAGAAACACGGACCAGATTCTGGGCAGCAATACCGGCATCGCGCAATGCCAATTCAAATGAGGTCAGCCGCTCGCGGTGTTTCCCGACTCCCTTAGTAAAGAAAATCCGCTTCGGAACCATGTCTTTGCCCAATTCGTTCATCCTCCAGGGAATTTAGGGTTGAGAATGCACAATCTAACACAATGTTTTGTAAAGGACAGATGAATTTCCACTTGAGGAGCAAAAAAAATGCGGGGAGGCGCTGGCGCGCGTCCCCGCTTTATGCCCGGATACTTTGGGGGGAGGGCCCGGGCAAAACCTTTGAACCATTACTTCACGACGAAACTGCGCGCTCGCGCTGCCTCACTTCGCAGGTACGGCCTTGCTGACGTCGATGGCCGTGCCGTTCACAGTGCCCGTAATCGTAGCCTTCTTCCCGGCCTGTTGATCGAGCAGCGCCAGTATGGTTTTGTCATTCGTATTCAGAACATAAATCTTTTCGCCCACAACCAGCGCGTATTTCGAGCCGTGCGAGACGCAGGTGCGCGTACACTCCGCCGGAGCGCCTTCCATGTGCTTTGCGCCGCACATGGCATCGCCAACCTCACCCGTGAGCGTTTGTTTGCCGGCGGCCAGCGCCGGACTTGAGCAAAACAGGCTGGCCGAACTTAGCAGCGCCGCAACCAAGATTGAACGTTTCCAACTACCCATCATTACAGCTCTCCTTCTCATCTGATGCAGTCCGGTGCGGCAGAGGTCGTCCGGACTTGCGGGCAAGTGTATCAAGTCATCGCACTTTCGCAAATTTCCGGTGAGCCAGCGAGGACACGGCAAGATTAACGGCCAAAAAGCTTTTCCGTTCCATCCTCGTGAAATTGTTCCAAAAGCCGAACACCTCTGGCTCTGGCACGCCCCACCGCCCAGCTGCTGCCTACTTGGGTGCCCTTACGGAATAGATGATATCGACGTCGACGGTCTTGTCTCGCACGTTGGCGGTCACGTGCGGCGTTACCTCCCAATCCAAGTTTGCGGGAAGCAGTTTGTGGGCGGCAGGTAGATATTCACTTAAATAGGTGGAGTCGTACACCTCTCCCTGGCGGATTTTCCAGGCACCGCGGAGCTTCGCCATAAGGCTGTTATCGAGGCCACGAAATTCCAGGTCCCCCATGTGATAGACATAGCCCTCATTCACATCAAGGTGAATCAGAACGGTTCCGGCGGGATCGTCAAACTCGGCGTTCACTTTGATTGCGGCTGTGACATAGCCGCGTGAGCCATAGAGCTTTTGTATGTCCTTCAAATTGTCCGCCAGGCGCACGGTATTGGCCGGCTGTCCGGGTTCGGCGCGAACCATTTTCTGCAGCACATCGGAAGGAAACTCATGGTTGCCGGACCATGCCAACGCCTTCAACTTGTATTGCTGGCCGAGCGTCACGGCAAACGTGACATCGACTACGGTCTCGTTTCGCGGACCATCTTCGGTTTCATTCGCAGGCTGCTTGATGACGTTGGGCTGAGGCTCGCCGAATTCCGCCTTCAGGTATCCTCGCGCGTAACAGACTGGAAGTAACTGGCGCTGGACCAGCAGATTTAGACGACTGCGCGAATACTCGCGATCCGGAAGCCTCTCGGCGGCAGCTTCGAGCGCGGGGACCTTGTCAGCAGGGGCGCCGGTGAACTCTATTTTCCGAACCTGGATGAGAACATCCGTAACCCGATAGGTAATCGCCTCGATGGGGGCGTCCGCCTTACCGGTGCGCTCGTATTCAACATGGCCGGGAATTGAGTTTTCGACCAGCAGTGCCTGCAGCACATCCGAAACCTCGTCAGCCAAGCGGCCGGAGAGGGGCAGATCTCCGTCAAACAGCGGCGCATGTTCCTGAATGCGCTTCCGAAGTTCAGCATCGGAGAACCAAACAAAATCCTCAAACTTCGCGGGAACGAAGTTGGGTGCGTCGGACACGTGCAGTTCGAGCTTGGTCCCCGCGGAAGAATACGAGAAGGTATACGCAATATCGGTGAAGACTCCCAGATCGCCCAAGCGCCGCGCAGCTTTCTTAAAGTCGTCGTCGTTGACGGTTGCGCCCATCTGCAAGCCGGTCGCTGCGGCGATCGCTGCCTCCGGGAAGCGCTTGCTTCCCGTGACCTTAATAGCAATCAATTGCCGTGCCGAAGCTGACATCTGCGAAAGCGGCTTTTGCCCACTCGCACCTTGACCAAAGCCCCGCAGGCATAAGCCAGGAAGCAGGATGAAAAGAAGTAACAGAAATCTGGAAGTCGCCTTCGTCATCGACTTGGAATGTGTGCCAGTTCCTCTGTGGATTTGTGCTTCACGGCAATATCGATAAATGCGAGGGCGGCGCGGCTCAGTGCCTTGTCTTTGCGGAAAACGAGCGCCAGATCGCGGCGCACCTGGGCGTCCGCAATCGGAATTGCCGCCAGAACTTTGGCACGAACATCTTCCTCGACATTCGAGCGGGCGATGAACCCGACGCCTACGTCCGCAGCTACGAATCGCTTCAGCAGTTCGCTCGAGTCGAGTTCCATCGTGAAGTTCGGCTTCAGGCGACGATCATGGAAAAGTTGCTCGATGGCATCCCTGGTATGCCCCGCTTTCGGAACGACCAGGGGAAACCTGGACGCATCCGCAATTGTGGCAGATTTCATTTTTCCGAGAGGATGTTGCGGCGGTGCAATCAGAATCAGCTCATCCCGATGAATGAGGACCACAGTCAGCCGCGCGTCCGATACCGGCAGGGAAACGACACCAAAGTCAACCGTGTTATCGATGATCGAATCGAGAACTTTTCCATAGTCCGCGCGCTTAATGTTTACGGAAACATCGGGATACTGCTTCTTGAAGTCGGAAAACACATGCGGCAGGATGTGCAGGCAAGTGCCCTCGTTCGCACCCACAATGATTTCGCCGCGAGGCACGTGCTCCATCTCGGCAATTGCCACCAGCATCGCCTTGCGCGCATCGAGCGTATCCTCGACATACTTCTGAAAGCCTTTGCCTGCGGCGGTGAGCGATACTTTGCCACCAGACCGGTCGAACAGCTTGGCCCCGACTTCCTCCTCCAGTCCGCGTATCTGGGATGAAATCGCTGGCTGGGTGCGGAAACGCCTCTCCGCTGCCCGGGAAAATGAAGCGTGCCGCGCTACTTCGAGAAAGGTTTCGAGCTGATCAAAGTCCATAGAAAGCTCTCAGCCGTCGGCTTTCAGCTATCAGCCAAGGCAGTTCGTCGCAGATATCGTTGCCGTAGCTTGAATAAGAGCTGACGGCTGACAGCTTTCAGTATAAATTCGGCCTTATCGTTACTAAGACCAATCGAATTGCCAGCACCGTGACTGTTTTTGGGACTCTGCCAGTTGGCACAATGCAACCGATTGTAGCAGCCAGAAGTGCCCGTTCTTGCCGCGTTCTTTGTTGATAGGGGTCTGCACTGACTTGAGCCGGACGTGGCAGTTAGCTGCGTTCTCGCTAACTAGGGAAGGAGTTGTTGTGGACCTACATCGATTACAAGTTCTCGAAAGGGTGCGGTTGCGGCGGCGGCCGCGTGCGGATGAGTTTTCGCAATCCTGCGAATGTGGCTGAAAAACAGTGCTTCAGTTGGTTTCGATTATTGCCGTGAGCCTTCGGATTTCGGCGCTAGACGGCGGTTCGGATGGAACTTTCTTTCCCCATCCGCTCCAGCATGCGCATTCGCTTGGCAGGGAGCGTTGCTTCCCAGAGCAGAAGCGGAGCGCCCCAGCACCATCAAAAGATACTTCTGGGCGATAGGCCGGTCGGCTGGATGGATCAGAGCCCACCACCGCCGAATCGACTCCTGCACCTCAGGTTCACTCTTTTCGCCGAC
>QIAK01000040.1:0-9779 GCA_003225515.1 Acidobacteriota bacterium
TTCATTGAGGTGGCCACGGTTAAGCGTCTCGGAAAGTTCAGAGCTCGAGGGGGCGACGCGCCAAAGAACGTAGGGCTCGAAGTCAGCCTTGGGAACGATGTTCTGGAAGCTTCCGTAAATTCCGTACAGGTTGTTGCCCCGAAGTGCACTGTGTAAGTCACTGTTGTCGCCGGGCACTACTGAAGAGGCGAACACGCTGACTTCGTAGCCTGGATGATGAAGGTCAACGCGCGCGACGTTGAAAGTGCGACCGACGTTAAGCCATTCGGATGGTCCGATCACGCGTTCATCTCCGAAACGCAGAACCTGGCGGCCAGCCAGGGCGTCGGCCCAACCTGTCTCGGAATTGCCTACTTGAGAATAGGCCTGCCAAAGGGTCCACTTGTCCTCGTACGGATTCGCATTGGCGATATGGTGATTGAAGAAAATGCGAGCATCCTGCACCTCGCCATAAAATAGCAGCCACTCCTTGGGCTTAATACCCATCTTCACGCGCAAGCGGTCCAAAAAATAGAAATCGTTTGTGCCGGTGAACCCGATCCCGGTCGGGCCTTCGAGACGACCCCGATATTCCCCCCCAATGCGGAACCAACTGGGCAAAGATCGGTTGAGCCTGTGGAGGGGGAACAGCCAATCCAGGGAATCATTGGCTCCGGCTGGGTCAGATGGGACCGGGGCAGCCGAATTTGCGCTCGATCCAGAATCCGCGTTCAAGTCAGGAGTGGTTTGAGCATCAACGTTCTGCCCAACTACACACGAAACAAGAAAGAGAACCAGTACGATACATCTACGCATTGCAACCTTTTCAATACAGAAATGGGCGCGAATGGCGGCACCATAACGGAATTGAATGCCGGACGGCGTCCGTCACCCTGCGATCACGAGTTCCTTTTCCGAAGGGATTTTCGCAATCTGCTCTTGGTTAAGATTCACGTGGGCGGTCACAGCTTCCGGCGGCAAACGCCTGAGCCAGTTATTCAACGAGACGTCGACAAATTGATCAGCCTTGAACATTTCCAGAAATATGCAATCGCTGTCGCCAGTGTTTTCGATGGCATGGGTCGCAACCCTGGGAACGAAGCCTACATCGTTGGCATTGAAGTCCATCGTGCGAGCTCTACCCTCATTCATAATTATGGTCATGCGTCCTTTGCCTGCTAGCCAGAACTGCCACTCGCTAGCATTGGGATGCCAATGCAATTCGCGCAACGCGCCGGGCTTGAGAGTAACGAGCGCCGCGGCGACATTCTTGGAAACGGGGAAATTACGCGAGTCCACGATTCGAACTTCGCCTCCCGGTGTTTTCCGGGTGGGGTTCATGGCCTCCATCTTGAATGTGTACTTGATAGGGGATTCCACGCGCTGTCCTCCAATCGCTGCCTTGTCTTGAGCGAGTGATAGAGGCAGGTCCGCCGGGAAAATGTAGAGTTCCTCTTTTCTTACCAGTTTCGCGATAACTTCCTTGTCTAGCCGGAAATTTTTGGCCAAGATATTCCGCGGCGTGTGGGCAACAGTCTCCGAGAGTAGGAAGGTGCCGTCCTCCGAGAAGTCACCTTCATCGAACACCAACAGGAACTCGCAGCCATTTGGACGAAGTCCCTGAATGGAATGGGGAAAACCGGCCGGAAACAACCACAGATCGCCCTTGCTCACGTCATCGATGAACATCGTGCCATCCGGATTCATGACCGTAACGCGGGCGTTGCCGTCGAGCATGATCGCCCACTCATCCGCGGTGTGCCAGTGCAATTCGCGAAAGCTGCCGGCAGTTAGCCGCATGTTTACGCCTGCCAGATCCTTTGAGGTCGGCAGCACCTTCGAGTTCACTTCGTGCGTCCAGCCACCCTCTTCCACTCGTTTGTGCACCAAATCGAAGGAGTACCAGACGGGACCAATATCGCCATGATCGGTGGGAGGAGGCATGTTTGAACTTGGGTTCTGGGCCAGTAGCGGCTTGTTTTCCTGTCCCGGATTGCTTGCAGAAATCTCTCTTTCTGCTTTGCGTGTATCTTGCACTTCCTGGGCATGCGCGGCGATTCCAGCCAACGCTGCTGTTGCCAGTGCTGTGGAACTGGCGCCCAAAAAACCCCTTCGTGACAGATCTGCCGTGGACTTGCTCTCGTTCTGATCGCTCACTGACTGCCTCCTGCATGCGTGTCTAAAATCGTGTCTTGTGTATTCCCTTTGACAAGTCACTCTCTAAGCAACGTTCAATTGTTTGGTCTTGTGCATTTCCGGTTCCACGGAGCCACGCGCAGAATTCCTTGTGTTTGCAGCGGTTTTCTTACACTCATTCTCGATTTGCGAAAACAACGGTTTGCGTTCGCGACCGCTGGCTGGCAGCCGCTGTCGAAATGCCGTCGCGCGCGGCCTCTCAGCACGGAGCAAGGCGCAAGCATTTGAGCGGTGGGCGCGCATTAGGCGCTAAGAAGCGCTCCGGTCCGAACAGTCTGCGTCAACCCGGATACCGAGCCGGGCGTCCCAATGAATGCGGTGGAGATTAGCGGCTTCTGGCAGGACGTGGCGACGAATGCGGAGAGTCAATTTTGTGGCGGTGCTGAGATTCCACCTCATCCTTACATAACTGCTTTGCGACGACGCAATGTGCATCCTGCCATTGATTAGATTTGGATCAACGCGATTCCTGATTTAGTGTTCAGTTGCTTTCTGACTCGGGCTCTCGGTCAAAATCAAATCGCAGGTCGGACGCACGCGAGCCTCGAGGAGGTGCCCGCCGTGTGCGGTCCCATCAAGACCGTCCTATGACCACGTGCGCACGCACCTCGCCTAGTTCAAACTTGCCAAGCCCCTTGCGTTGAGCGGTCCAGAGGTCCCGAAAAGCTAAGCCGTCTTCGCCGCCGCGGGCGTTAACAGTGGTTCGGCATGGAACTTCTTGACAGCCAGCGCGGTCAGCCCAATGAAAACCACCAAGATGGAGATTTGAGCAATCGCAAACGGGGCCTCCTTTTGCGTGGGCGCAATTGCTCTCAGGGCGGGTACCTTTTCGAAGGACTGCACCACCAGAACAAAGACGTTGAAGTACAACGCAACGCAGGCAGTAATTACGTATGTTTTCCGCCAGGCCAGGTGCAGGGGATAGCGGGTCACGATCGTGATCGCCAGTACTGGCAGCGAGATGACGCCCAGCATGATTGCCGGCGTCATTCCCTTAAACGGAAACAGAAACCCGGTTAAGCTGGTCAATGCAGTCGTCGTCAAAAATACCAGCGTCCATCCTTCGACGCGGTTCTTCGTCAGAAAGCCATACATTACTACCAGCCCCGAAGCAATTCCAGCGAGGCTGATCAAAACATGAACCAGAGTGAACGTTTGTAAACTCATGCCCAGAACCATGGTTTGCCTCCCTTTAAGGTAAAGAATTCAGGCGGTCTGATTTTCCGCCCGCGCAAAAGATTTGCTGGACAGAATCGTCGCCTCTCACGCAGGAACTCACGGCTTTGGAGCCCGTCGCTCCCGCGATTCTCATTGGAGTTGGCGAGAAAACTGTGCACTTCGGTGACTCCCGTCTCGCCAAAAGAGGCGAGCCAGGAAGAGTACCCGCACGAACAAACCAAGTTCTCACGCGGCTGGCGCTGCTGCGACCTGAAATGCCATTACAAATTCGAGCAGGTCGGCATTGATCTGCTCCGCATTCGTCGTTGGCATGCCATGAGGGAAGCCGGGGTAGAACTTCGTCCTCGCGCTTTTCAGAAGCTTCGCTGAAAGGGGTCCCGCGTCGGCAAAGGGAACAATCTGGTCATCTTCTCCGTGCATAACCAGCGTAGGGACCTCGATTCGTTTGAGGTCTTCCGTAAAGTCTGTTTCCGAGAAGGCCTTGATGCAGTCATATTGAGCCTTAATCCCGCCCATCATTCCCTGCCTCCACCAGTTGTCTCTGACCCCTTGAGAAATTTTCGTTCCCGGACGGTTATAGCCATAGAACGGAAGCGTGATGTCTTGGTAGAACTGCGCTCGATGCTTGGCAGTACCTTCGCGTATCTGATCGAACACCTCGATCGGCAATCCTCCGGGATTCTTGTCAGACTTGACCATGACTGGTGGAACGGCGCTGATCAGTACTGCCGCTGAGACCCGTTCCTTGCCATAGCGAGCAACATAGCGTGCGACCTCGCCGCCTCCGGTGGAATGACCAATATGGATCGCTTCCCTCAGGTCGAGCTTCTCGGCTAATTCCGCGACGTCTGCCGCGTACGTGTCCATTTCGTTTCCACTCACCGTTTGGGTCGAGCGACCATGCCCACGGCGATCATGAGCGATCACCCGGTAGCCGCGCTCGAGGAAGAACATCATCTGTGCATCCCAGTCGTCCGCAGACAGCGGCCAACCGTGATGGAAAAAGAGAGGCTGGCCTGTTCCCCAATCCTTGAAGTAGATTTGCGTGCCGTCTTTCACTGTAATCGTAGCCATGTTTCGTCTCCTTGTGTGTCTGTTCCAGGCGTTGATAAGTGGGCTGGTTGATCCAGCGATTGTGAAGACGTCGGCAGCGCACCAGCTACAGAAGTGACCAGCAGCAGCATTCCACTCCGGACACTTCGCGGAATTAGTTCCCATCCGCCTTGCTGAAAACTACTCCGTGGGAGCCGTTGTATCGGATCTGGGTACTGTAGCACCCGTGAGCGATGATTGCACGCGAGATCCCAACAGTACGCCAAACGCGCTTGCGATGGTAGGATTCCGGGCGGTGGCTCCGCAGGGCGGCGACTGTATTTGTCAGTCACGCCCTCCACCGATCGAGCCAAAGAAACTGGTCATCGCACGCGGGCTCGGCAACTGTATCGGTACTCGAGAATACCGGGACGTACCGTGTGGGCACTCACGGAGACAAATGGACCGTCCTTATTGGTAATCTATCGGTCTGCAATCGATGCCAGCCATACAATACGGCACCGGTTGACTAGGACGGTATCGGTCGGAGTTGGCCTTGCGCGCATCTCGCAGCCAAGGACCCCGGCGGATCGACCCCGTTATAGCGGACGCCATCGGCAACAAGGGTCAGGTATGCGCCGAACTCGGTGACAGGTTATCCTCGTGGCGCTTCTTCTATTCCACTACCCCGTTCTTCCAGAACTCACTCGCAGGTACAGGCTTCATGACGCGACTGAGTCACACGGCTACTTACGTCCCTTGGGACGGCCGCCTTTCCTGCCCCACTGGGAGAGCTTCTTCTTGTGCTTGCGAGTGGTGGCCGTTCCGCCCTTCTTGCCGATGCACTTGGGACACACCAGTGTGGTGAGGGGATGCTCCGGGCAGTACGCCTTCTTAGCCATTGCATAGTTTTATCGCAAATCTACGAGAATTAAGCCACCTGGTGCTTTTTTTTTCTTCCTCTGCCGCCTTGTTTCCCCCAGTCCGATAGCTGCTCCTTGTGCTTGGCTGCCGTTGCTCGTCCTCCACCAGAGGCGATGCAGCGTGGGCAGATCAGGTTTGTGCCAAAGTGTTTGGAGCAGGATGGCATCAGTGATTTGACCGCCAACGCGAGTTGGTCGGACACTTCCTGCAGGAATTCAGCATGCTCTTGGGAGTAGCGGTTCTCTTGAGAACTGAGGGTTATCAGGACGCCCAAGCTGTCCCCACGCGCCACCAAAGGGACGGCGCAGTAGGATCGGATTCCTTCCCGACAATTATGCTGTTCTATCTGAAACTCCATCTCTTTTTGCAAGTCCCGGCGCACGATGGGTTTCTGGTTCTGAAACACCCATCCATGATGAGTTTCTTTGCCGTCCAGCATTAAGCCAACCCGATAGAAGCTGTCAGGACCGCAGCCCTCGGCGGCGGCTAGCTTGAGCCCTCCGGTCTCAGGCGCATACAGGCTCAAGCCCATTCGATCGTAAGTAAGCACCTTCTTCACGGCCTCGCACGTACCGCGGAATATGGCATTGATCCCTGGCTGAGTGATTGCCGCCCGGTTGACTTCCAGTATCGTCGCGTACCGTTGTGTGGTCTTTAATCGGCGCGTCATCTGCCTTGCACGCTCATTTGGATCGCCATGAAGACTGCTCCATTTGTAGCATGCAGAACCTTTGCGCACAAAGCCACCGGGTGCCTTTTTACGAAATCAGAACAACATGCGTTTGTACTTATGAAGAGAGTTCGGCCAATGCGAAAATAGTGGCAGGTGGTGTCCATGGGCAAGCAGAAGAAAGAGAAACAGCGGAAGCCTTACCAAAAACCAACTGCCACAAAGCTCTCACCAGAGGAAGCCAAGCTTAAACTTCTCGACCATGCTCGCAGAGGCGATCAGGAAGCCAAGGACCTCCTAAACATGATGTTCCCGGAAGAGGCAAGACTAATTTCCGCAAATAAGGAGAAGTCCGCATGACGGCGACGTGGAATGCAGGATGCGAAACCCCGGGTCAGTGGGTTGAGGGAGGACTGTGGTTCTAAAAATCGGACGCGAAGATTGCCCACATTGCTGCCGGTCGGAGATATATATATCGAGACCCGAGGGCATCTGGGAGGAGATGATGATTTTGCTGTTGCTGCGGCCAGTACGATGTCGTAATTGTATGGCCCGCTTCTATCGGCCGCTTTGGCTATCAACTCCAATGCATCCTAAGCCGTCGCAGGATCAGTGAAGTAGAACAGCAATCGCGAAGCCGAAGCTAACGCTGATCCGGAAGTCTTCGAAGTTACCCGCTGTATTCAAGTATCGAGCCTGCCCTGAATTCTCTCTATTACGACCTCAGCTCCGGTCGCGGTCGTATCGGCCAGGAGCATCAGGAACTCACCTGCGCCATAGCGCACTACCGCGTCTGCTCCACGGATGGAGGATTTCAGAATTCAGCAATCTCCGCCAGAAAGAAGTCTCCGGGCAGGTGTCCGAAGCGCGTGTTGATTTCTTTAAAGTTGTTCGCATCGACCATAAGGAAGCTGAGTGCAGTTTTGCGCCGCCGTGCCCGGCTGATGAATTGTCCGGCCATCTGATCTAACGAACGACGGTTGTATATCTCGGTAAGGGGATCGACGAACGATTGTTGTTCGGTGCGGAGTGAATACCTGACGAGAAGAGGTCGAACAGAGCTTCGTTGAATTTCTGGAGCAACTGAAGCGTAACCAGGAGTATCTCCGTCTCTTCGGTGAGATTATCCTTGACCTTTGGAAGGAAAACCAGGCTAAGGCTGAAGCCGTCCACAATGCGCTCCTGCGGCGCTCAGCCGATCTCAAGAAACGTAACCAACTATTGGTGGAAGCGTTCGTCTACAGAAGGATCTGGATCAGCACACATAGCACGACGAGTTCCACCTCCGCAATGAGGAGATCACGCTAGCTGACATGGAAGCAGAGGATGCTCGAGTTGACCAACCGGACGTCGAAGCCACCGTGGAATTCGCACAATATGGCCTTTTCAACGCCGCGAGAATTTGGTCAGAATCCAGTCCTGAGCAAATGCGATGTCTTCAGAAACTAATCTTCCCGGCCGGAGTGCTCTTGGCGGAAGGCGCTGATCGAACCAGTACAAGTAGTATGATTTTCTCGAATTCGAAGAGCTACACGATCAGAAGGAGCCTTTGGTAGCCAGGGACAGAGTTGAACCGCCGCGGCCAGCTTGTCAGTTCTTTAGGCCTAAACCGCGTTCCACTCAACAACTTAATTCGTCAAGATGGCCACAGTTTGTGACATTTCGTGACCAGCGCTGATGTTGGCCCGAGCGTACGCCCCCAATCTCTGCCGTGCTGCTTGCCAGTGCCCCGATCTCGGGAGTCGCTGCAATCTATGGATAAGTTGATCAGCAACGACGAATATTCATTTGCTGCTGGCTGATGTCTGTGGATGTGGTGACAGCTTTCCATTCTCGATCGGACGCAAGGATTTCGGATGCGTGTCTCTGAGTAGCATCGTATGCTTCGCTTCCGAGCAACGGTCGTAACGGCGGTTCGAGCAGCGATGCGATATGCAGAAGCGCAGCTGCGGCTTTGGCTGGGTCACCAGGTTGATTGCCATCGTAATCGCGCTGAAACCGTACAGTATCCCCGACAGTCCATTCAGAGTCGGGACGCCCTGCCCGAAGCTCTGTTGAGGATGCCGCAAAATCCGTTCACAATCCACCTAGTTCGACGATTGTTACTCTTATCCCGAGTGGTCTCAGCAGTTTAGAGAGTTACTCTGAAACGCCCTCGACATCGATTTGGCGGCTGTGTACGGGGCACGCCCTATCGGGCCAACGCGTCCTCCGATTGACGATATCTGAATGTGTGGCCAGAGCCCTGCACGCGGAAATATGGAAGCGCCGCTTTCGTCACTAGGGGTGGCGAATAGATTTGTTTCAATCTGTGTACGGACTCCGCGAGAGGTGAAAGGTAAAACGTACGGGTTGCGGTGCTCTCATTGCATTAGGCCTTTATTTCGGTGTAGATTTCAATCAATGACTTTTCTGGGGTAAGCGACGTGCGGTTGATTGAGAAGTATTTGGCGGTGATGTGCTTGTTGCTGACGTTCTGGTCAGCAGTTGGCTTTGCTGCGCATCATCACTCCAATCGTAGCGAAGCGGCCAAATGTACCGTCTGCGTGGTAGCCCATTCTGCGGCTCCCAAAGCCTCTGCCACCCTACTGAAGGCAAACTTCACTCCCATATCTACTTTCCTACCTGAGCCTGTTTTTGCCGCACAAAGCTTCGTGGCATTCGCGCTCAGCGTTCGCCCGCCTCCCGCGATCTAGCTGTTTAGAAGATCGACGTGTCGTTCTGAATCCGTTTGTCCATTCTTTCGGGAGGAATTTATGCTGGCTTCATACGTGAAGTCGCGTTCCGCGACTTTTCTGCTCACGATTTTTCTGGTGTTAAGTCCCGTTGCTCATGCGCAATCAGGTAGTTCAACCTCGATTACGGGTACCGTAGTTGATCCATCCGGGGCGGTAGTGTCCAACGCGACCGTCGAAGTCCGCAATCCTGTTAGCGGCTTTGCTCGAAATGCAGCCACTGATGCCGCTGGAAAATTCGTTGTCCCAAACGTCCCATTCAATCCTTATCACGTGACGGTTACCGGCCAGGGTTTTGCACCGTACTCTGGAGATGTTGATGTCCGTTCGACTGTTCCCGTGAATGTCAACATCGCCCTGAAGGTGGGAGGGGCGGCGGAAAGCGTCACAGTGGAAGCAAATGGCGGAGATCTTATCGAGACGACGTCTACGTTTCACACGGACGTGGATCGCGGCCTGTTCGACAAGCTGCCGCTGGAAAGCCAGTCGTCATCGTTAAGTTCGCTCGTAACTTTGTCTTCTCCAGGAATTGCTGCAGATTCAAACGGCCTCTTCCATGGAATGGGAGACCATGCGGAGAATTCCTTCATGGTTGACGGGCAGCCGATCACAGACCAGCAAAGCAAGGTCTTTTCCAATCAGATTCCTCTCGATTCGGTCCAGTCGCTCGAAGTGATTTCGGGAGCGCCACCTGCCGAGTTTGGCGACAAGACCAGCGTAGTGGTCCAGGTGACCACGCGTTCCGGATTGGGAAGCAAGGACCCGCACGGCGCCGTCACTGCATCGTATGGAACATTTGGGACTGCGACAGGCGGTTTCAATCTTGCCTACGGCGGCAACAAGGCCGGAAACTACATAGCAATAAGCGGCCTGAATACAGGACGGTTTTTGGATCCGCCCGAATTCGCAGTGATGCATGCAAAGGGTAACGAAGAAAACGTCTTCGACCGCGTCGATTTCAAATTGTCGAATGCCGATACGGCGCAGCTGAATCTGGGTTTCACGCGTTCGTGGTTCCAGACACCGAACTCATTTGATGATCTGAACATCGGGGCCACCGATCC
>QIAK01000040.1:9947-10390 GCA_003225515.1 Acidobacteriota bacterium
TTGCGCAGGATCGAAGCCTCACCAATGCGGGTCTGCGTTCGGATGTCAACTACACAAAAGGCATCCACAATGTGAAGATTGGAGCCACTTATCAGCAAACCTTCCTTAATGAAAATGACACGATGGGCATCGTCGACCCGAACTTTGTGGCGTCGTTTGGCTGCCCTAACGGCAACCCCGCGCCGGATCCGTGTGCCGTCCTTCCGCCTTTTGACTTGACCACCGGAGGAACGCCCTTCAGGTTCAAAGGACATACCGACGTAAAGGAGCTTGCCCTTTACGCGCAAGACGCAATCAGCAAGGGTAACTGGACACTGAACCTTGGCATACGTGGCGACTTTTACAACGGCCTTACCACCCATAACGAAGCCGAGCCGCGCCTTGGCATCGCTTACAACATCAGGCGAACTAACACTGTGCTTCGCGCTTCTTACGCACGCGTG
>QIAK01000526.1:0-524 GCA_003225515.1 Acidobacteriota bacterium
TCACGGCCGACCTTGTCAATTTCGTCGAGCATGAAGACGGGATCTTTCGTCTCCGCCCGCCGAATGCCCTGAATAATCTGCCCGGGCAACGCTCCAATATAAGTGCGGCGATGCCCACGAATTTCCGCCTCGTCGTGTACACCACCCAGCGAAAGCCGCGTGAACTTCCGCCCCAGAGCGCGCGCAATCGACTTGCCGAGAGAAGTTTTACCCACACCTGGAGGCCCCACAAAGCACAGGATCGGCCCCTTCATATTCGGCTTCAGGCGGCGAACGGAGAGATAGTCCAGAATGCGGTCTTTAACCTTTTCCAGGTCGTAGTGATCCGCGTCCAGAATTTCCTTCGCTTTGGGAATCTCGATTTCCTGCCCGGAAGTTTTCGCCCAGGGCAGAACGGCCAGCCACTCAATGTAGTTGCGGGTGAGTGAATAGTCCGCCGCCATCGGCGACATGCGCGAGAGGCGGCCCAATTCTTTCAGCGCTTCTTTCTTGACCTCGTCGGGCATGCCGGCTTCTTCGATCTT
>QIAK01000526.1:541-2834 GCA_003225515.1 Acidobacteriota bacterium
GAGTTCCTTCTGGATGGCCTTCATCTGTTCGCGCAGGTAGTATTCGCGCTGCGTCTGCTGCACGCGATCTTGCACTTCGCTCTGAATTTTGTTGCGAAGCTGCTGAACTTCAAGTTCCTTGGCCAGGTGCTGATTGATTTTTTCCAGACGCACGTGGACGTCCAGGGTCTCCAGCGTGTCCTGCTTGTCGGGTGTCGACAAAGACGGCAGCGACGATGCGATGAAGTCCACCAGCCGGCCAGGCTCGTCGATATTCATTGCCACGGTCGAGAGTTCGTCAGAGAGTGTGGGTGATCCGGCGACGATCTGTTGAAACAGCGTCAGCACATTGCGTTGCAACGCTTCGATTTCCGAGGTCGCGACCGGGGTTGTGCCCTCTGGCAAAGGAGAATAGTGGGCATTCATGAACGGCGTCAGCTGCGTGAACTCGCCCAGCTTTATGCGTTCCAGGCCTTCAGCGAATACGAAGAGGCTCTGGTTGGGCATTTTTACGACTTTATGCACCACCGCCGACGTGCCTACCGTATAAAGATCGCTAGGTTGCGGGGAGTCTACGCGCGCCTCGCGCTGCGCCACCACAATAATTGTTTTGTCTTCGCCCAGAGAATTGATCAGTTGAACAGAACTCTCCCGCCCTACAGTCAGAGGCAAAACAGCGTGCGGGAATAAAACGGTGTCCCGGACCGGGAGCACCGGAAGAGCCTTTTGTTCGTTTGTTTCCTTATTCTTAGGAGCGCGCTCTACTGGCGACTGTTGGCTCATTATGTCTCCTTGAGTGTAACTCGCTCAAGTTTAGATGTTACTCCCCAGGGAAAGGTTTCAGGAGCTCCCAAAGGATCGCGCAAGATATTGAATTCTATTCGCTTAATTTCTTTGTGGAACATGCCCAAGGTGCAGAGGCTAACGCCCCCGGCCCCATTTGCCAAGTCCTAAATTGGAACTGGCAATCGAAAGATTATTCTGAGCGTCGGGTTCTCGGCGCAGTTTGGTCGTCGGCCACGGTCGGCAGTGCTGAACCTTCAGTTTCAGCCGCGCGGAGACTTGGCATCTGATCTCGCAGACTCGCAAATACTTACTTCAGTCCGCTTTAGGCCAACCTTCGCATGGAGGTTAGCACCAAAGAAGTGCCCTTCCCTTCGTCGAAGATTCAGGGTCCGATCTGGTTCCCTGATACTGAGACACGAAGTGGAAACAAATGAGAATCTGGACGATCTTGTTCGTGGTTTAACTTGCTCGTGTGACTCGCGGAGAGTCACTTCATTCACGGCGCGGGTCCATCGAGCTAGTTCTCTTTAGTCTGCATGGTGTGATGAGTCGAACAACCGCGTGAGTGCCCGGACAACGCGTCCGCCGATCGAACCAGCGAAATGCGCACCGGTACTTCGTTGGAACCTAATTACCTGGGCGTTGCGCCCTCAACTATCGAAAGGACGGGATCATCAATGAAAATGAGTAAGCTCCTCGCGTCGCTACTGAAAACCGCCGTTTACATCATGGATCAAACCTCAGAACAGGCTGATCGGTTATCTGATCGGGCTTCGAATATCGCGGATAGTGCCAGAGATGTTTTTTATCCGGAGCACGATCACACGCTCCGTAATCTGCTCACCTTCGCTGCCGGCGTTGGAGTTGGAATCGGGGCGGGCATGCTGCTGGCGCCCGCCAGCGGTGCCGAGACTCGCGACAATATCACCAACCGCGTGCGGGATATCAGCGAGACTGTAAAAGGACGGACGTCAGGGTCAACCAGGAACTATGCAACTGGAACTGAATAAGGCACCGTAGCCGGTTTGGCGTGGTTACGCTTTGTGATCTCAGCTTCTAACGCCCTATTCAGAATAACGGAAACAAGGAAACGGTCCCGGCAGAATAGACCCTCGTCAACACGGAAGGTCTTGACGACGACGGGATCGTTTTTTTTGAGTGAAGTGTCCGGAATTCAGGCGGCCGGATAGATTCCCATCACCTTGACGAACTCGGCCACTTCACCCAACTGGCGTAGAGCATTGCGGGCAGGTTCATCATCGCCGTGCAGGAAGTCTACGTAGAACACGTATTCCCACGGACGTCCGCGCATGGGACGCGACTCAATCTTGCTCAGGCTGATATCACGCAGGGCAAACACACTTAAAGACTTGAAAAGCGCGCCCGGCACGTTCTTCACCTGAAAGACAATCGAAGTCTTATTGGCGCCGCGAGGAATAATCCCTCGATAGCCCTCTTTCAATGTGGGGTGCCCCACTTCTCGCCGCCTTCGCGAGACATGGGTCTTTGTCATCCGGCCCAGTGTCGC
>QIAK01000526.1:3006-3203 GCA_003225515.1 Acidobacteriota bacterium
TGGTCGAGGGCCACGGGATGCGATAGCCCACGCCGCAATGCACCTAGCCGCACTCCCGGCATCGCAATCACGTTGTGTACGATCCGCAGCAGATATTCTCCCTGAATGAAAACATCGCGCGTCAACATCAGATCTGCGTGCTCCGCCACCGTTCCGGCGAGCGTGTTTTCGATCGGGATCACCGCGGCAGCCACAGA
>QIAK01000527.1:0-2264 GCA_003225515.1 Acidobacteriota bacterium
CGTCCGCGATCTACTCACTCGCCATCTGGAACTCACCGGCAGCCCGCGCGCTAAATGGATTCTCGACAACTGGAATGAATTGAACTCGCGCTTCATCAAAGTCTTCCCGCACGAATTCAAGCGCGTGCTCGGCGTAGCCCGCACTGAGCACGCCTACATCCCGAGCCAGCCCGTTCCGCTCACCGCCTCCATGCAGCAAGAGCAGGTGCAGCATGGGTAAGACCACCGGCTTCATGGATTATTTCCGTGAACTTGCTCCTCGCCGCCCGGTCGCCGAACGCGTCAACGACTGGTTCGAGATCTATCAGGATTTCCCGGAAGCCAAGTTGCGAGAACAGGGTGCGCGCTGCATGGATTGCGGCGTCCCGTTCTGTCAAACCGGATGTCCCGTCAGCAATCTGATTCCCGACTGGAACGATCTGGTGTATCGCGGACGCTGGAAAGATGCAGTTCGCCAGTTGCACGCCACCAATAATTTCCCCGAGTTCACCGGCCGCATCTGTCCCGCTCCTTGCGAAGCCTCCTGTGTTCTGGGCATCAACCAGCCTCCGGTTACGATCAAGCAGAACGAAAAAAATATTGTGGAGCGCGGATTCCTTGAAGGCTGGATCCGTCCCGAACCGTCAAAACTTCGTAGCGGAAAGAAAGTTGCAGTCGTCGGCTCAGGTCCGGCGGGACTCGCGGCAGCCCAACAGTTGTGCCGCTCCGGCCATGCCGTCACCGTCTACGAAAAAGCTGACCGCATCGGTGGACTGCTTCGCTACGGCATCCCGGAGTTCAAGCTGGAAAAACACATCATCGACCGCCGCCTCGATCAGATGTCCGCCGAGGGGGTGAAGTTCGTAACCAACGCCGAAGTCGGCTCGAAAATTCCCGTCGAGGATCTCCGCCGCGAATATGAGGCTATCGTTCTCGCCGGCGGCTCCGAGCATCCTCGCGACTTGAAAGTTCCCGGCCGCGAGTTGAAGGGAATTCACTACGCAATGGAATTCCTTCCACAGCAGAACAAGCGCTGCCTGGGCGACATCATCGATCCGGATATTGAAATTCTTGCCACGGGAAAGCGCGTCGTCATCATCGGTGGCGGCGACACCGGCGCTGACTGCCTCGGCACTTGTCATCGCCAGAAGCCGCTCTCGGTTCATCAATTTGAGATCATGCCCAAACCGCCCGACGAGCGTTCGCCGCAGACCCCTTGGCCGCTCTGGCCCATGCAACTGCGAACCGAAGCGGCTCACGAAGAAGGTGGCGTGCGCGACTGGAGCATCGCAACCACAAAGTTCACCGGCGACTCCGAAGGCAACGTTAGACAACTTCATGCCATGCGGGTTGGCCCTCCTTCAAAGTTCGAGCCCATCGCCGGCTCCGACTTCACCATCGAGGCCGACCTTGTCCTGATTGCCATGGGTTTTCTCGGGCCCGTGCGCCATGGCATGATCGAGCAGCTGGGGGTCCAACTCGACAATCGCGGCAATGTCGCAACCGACCAGAACTACATGTCATCCCTTCCAGGAGTTTTCGCCGCCGGTGACATGCGCCGCGGCCAGTCCCTTGTTGTGTGGGCGATCTCCGAAGGCCGCAACGCCGCCGCCGCGGTTGATTCGTACTTGAAGGCGCAATCCATGCGCCCAGCCCCGCTGGCTTCCAGCGCGACGATGGCGTCATCCTGAAGCGTAGCCGTTCTTCAGGCGGAACGAAGGATCTCAGGTAGAACGCTGTGTGCCACGGGAGATCTCGCGCCCCGCCCGAAAAAAACGCGGGCTCCTCGCGGATGAGGATGATGATGCCGCACCACTGAGCAGAGAACCCCGAAGCCGCAGCGTGTAAGATGATTCTTCCACATCATGATCCAACTTTCCGACATTCAAGCTGCGCTTCAGAGAATCCGCGCCGACATCCGCATCTCTCCCTGCACTCACTCAGAAACATTTTCCGGACTCACCAATAATTCGATTTTCCTGAAACTCGATAACCAGCAACGCACCGGAGCCTTCAAAGAGCGCGGCGCGTTGAACAAACTCCTCACTCTCAATCCCGATGAGCGCTCTCGCGGCGTAATCGCAGCGTCCGCGGGCAATCATGCGCAGGGCGTCGCCTACCATGCCGGCCGCCATAAGATCGCAGCCCACATCGTCATGCCGCTCCCCACCCCTCTCACCAAAGTGTCCGCCACTCGCGCGTATGGAGCCGAGGTCGTACTGCACGGCACCAACTATGACGAAGCCTACGACAAAGCCGTTGACCAGAGCCGGCAGGAGCGCCTG
>QIAK01000527.1:2298-2739 GCA_003225515.1 Acidobacteriota bacterium
CTTGAAATTCTCGAGCAGCATCCCGGCATCGAGGTCATCGTCGCCCCCATCGGCGGCGGCGGACTGATCGGCGGCATCGCCTGCGCCGTCAAAGAAACCAATCCCTCAGTGCAGATTTTCGGCGTGCAACCCTCCCGCATACCTTCCATGAAGGTCGCCGTGGCAGAGGGGAAGCCCGTGACCTTGAAATCGGCCAAGACTATTGCAGACGGAATCGCGGTGCGCCGCGCCGGAGAGCGCACCCTTCCTCTGGTTCAGAAATATGTCGATGACATCGTTACTGTGGAAGAAGAAGAAGTCGCGAACGCAATTCTCTTGTTACTGGAACGCGAAAAAACCTTGGCCGAAGGCGCAGGAGCGGCCGCTATTGCCGCCGTGCTGAACCGCAAGCTGCCTCTGCAAGGCAAAAAAATCGCCGTCCTCGTCTGTGGCGGAAATATC
>QIAK01000041.1 GCA_003225515.1 Acidobacteriota bacterium
CAATACGTTGGTGAACGATCGGTTCATGGCCTTTGACATGATGATCGAGAGAATCAGGCCGGAGGACCCGTCCAGCGCACCGGCGATGATCAGAAGCTTCGAGTCGAGCACGAATCCCATGGCGGCCGCGGACAATCCCGCGTAGGAGTTCAACAGAGAGATTACGGTGGGCATGTCAGCGCCACCGATTGGAATTACCAGCAAGATTCCGAAAATCAGCGATACGCCCACGATCACCGGAAAGAACACCTTCGCTCCGGGATTCAGGACGAGGTAGACGGCACTGCTGACCGCGACTACGAATAACAGAAGGTTGACGAGATTCTGTCCTTTGTACGTGATGGGACGCTGCGGCAGGATTTCCTGCAGCTTTCCCGCCGCCATCAGACTACCCGTGAAGGTCAGCCCGCCGAGAATCACTTCCATCGATAGCACCGACATCATGAACTTCGGAACATTCGGGCTGCGCAGATAGAACTCCGCGGTTCCGACGAGCGTCACGCATAAAGCGCCAAAGGCATGGCTGAGCGCGGTTCGCTGCGGCACGGCGGTCATCTGCACCATGCCCAGGGGGATGCCGATTCCTGAGCCCAGGACGAGCGCGATGATGATCCACTTGTAGTCGACGATACCGTGATGCAGCAGAGTGCCGCCAATGGCTAGCACCATGCCGACTTCGCCGGCCAGAATGCCATGGCGGGCCGTGGCGGGCGAACTCATCCACTTCAGCGAAAGTATAAAAAGCGCGCTGGCGACGAGATAGATGACTTCGATGAGGTACTGGCTTCCAGCAAACTCAGTCGGCATAAATTTATGATTTTTTCAGTTCTGGCTTCGTTGGGCGGCTCGTCTTAAACATTCTCAGCATCCGGTCCGTGATAAAGAAACCACCCACCACATTGCTGGTTGCGGCTACGATTGCGATGACACCGAGCACAGTGGCGAACGTACTCTTCTTTTCTCCAACCAGCACAATTGCGCCGACGACAGCGATAGCATCCAGCGCATTGGTCAGCGACATCAGCGGGGTATGCAGGAGTGGAGAAACGTGGCGGATGACTTCGAAGCCGATGAAAGCCGCCAGCATGAACACGAAAAGTGCGTCGATTAAGTTGGAACCCATGGGCTAACTCCAGTTCTTGGTTCTTAGTTCTTAGTTCCTGGTTCGTAGTTCTTGGTCCGTAGTCAGAAACTGTCATCCTGAGCGGAGTGGTTGTTCCGCGAAGCGGAGCAACCACTAGGTCAAAGGACCCCGTGCCCTCCTGCAGTGGCACAATCCACGCAAGGCGTTCTTACACCCGGCCAGGACATCGTGAAAACTCCTTGCAGCAGCGCGAATGGTCGGCATTGCGCAGGGGTCCTTCGACTGCGCAAGACTTCGCTTCGGCGAACTCTTGCTCCGCTCAGGATGACAAACCTTTATAAGAGCCGAGAACAGCGCGGCTGAAAGCCACCCTTTCAAAACATCAAAAAACAAACCTCACCCGCCCGCGCTGGCTAACGCCGGCATCTTGAAAAACTCGCGGACCCGCGCATTCACCACTTCCCCGCCATTCGTGATCATCGTTTCCCGCACAATCTCATCCTGCAGATTCAATTGCAGTTTCCCTTCCTTCACTATGTAGAGCAGGAAAGTCGTGACGTTGCGGGCATACATCTGGCCGCCAATGATCGTGACTCCGTGCTCGACTACGGTTTCTCCGGTGCGCGTCAGTTCGCAATTGCCGCCGCGCTCGGCTGCAAGATCAACGATCACCGAGCCAGGGGCCATTCCTCTCACCATGTCCGCTGTAATCAACACGGGAGATTTCTTTCCGGGGATAACAGCGGCCGTGATCACGATGTCGCTCTCGGCGACTACGCGAGTCAGCAGTTCGCGCTGCCGGGCATAGAAAGTTTCGTCCTGCGCGGTGCCGTAGCCGCGTGCATCCTGGGCATTCTGAGCTTCAATGGGAAGTTCGACGAAGCGTCCACCCAGGCTCTGCACCTGCTCTTTTGCCGCAGGACGCATGTCATATGCAGACGCCACCGCCCCCAGCCGTCGAGCGGTTGAGATCGCTTGCAGTCCGGCCACTCCCGCGCCGATCACAAACACACGCGCGGGCGTGATCGTACCAGCAGCGGTCGTCATCATGGGAAAAATTCGCGGCGAAGTTTCCGCGGCCAACAGCACTGCCTTGTAGCCGCAGCATGTAGCCATGGAGGAGAGCGCGTCCATGCTCTGAGCGCGAGTGGTGCGCGGCATGAGTTCCACCGAAAAAGATGTGACGCCCGCCTGCGCGATCTGCTGAACCACCTCGGCCGAACCAAGAGGGCGCAAAAATCCGATCAGCGCCTGACCGCGACGCAGCAGAGGCAGATCGGCTTTTCCAGTAATGTCATTCGAACCGTAGCAAAGCACCTGCACGATAATGTCGGCGGCGGCGAATACAGCGGCGCGGTCGGGCACAATCTTCGCGCCCTTTTCAGCGTAGATTGCGTCCGGGTAGCCGGCGTGCTCTCCGGCACCGGTCTCCACAATGACTTCGAGGCCAGCCTTGATGAGGTTCGGAATGACTACAGGAACGAGCGCGACACGCCGTTCCCCAGGGTAGCTTTCTTTCGGAACTCCAACAATCACGCGGCTCGTATCCTTTCATCGCCGATCAGGTCAGCCTGCTGCGAATAGCGATACTTCCATGGGAGACCCAGGAATATCTGTGACATACGTCACACGAACCCACAAAAAAGTGGACTGCAAACAGTAACAGATCGAGAAAGGAACTGGAAGACTGAGGAACCCACTGGTAGTGCCTCGATTTGGGCTTCTCAGCGAACTCTGCGGGGGTTTTCCGCGAACTCAGCGATTAAAGTCTCTTGCTCTTGCCAGAAAATTCGTAGAGAAAGCCAAACCGGAAAATCAACAGACTTTAACCGGGCAGAGAACGCAGAGGAAATCCGCAGAGTTCGCAGAGAAACCCAAATTCGGGCACTATCGGAGAATTGCACTTAGCCGGCGCCTCGGCTCTCGCGAGGTCACATGGCCTCGCATGCGCGGGCGACAGCCAGGGGAAAGGCGGCACTATCCAAACCTGTAATGCCACACTCGCGCCGCACCAATCAGATTCGTGTCATCTCCCAATGAGGCCAGTGTGATTTCCGTCTTCTCGGCTGGGACGAAGCGGCACCCTTTCCGAATCACCTCACGAATACGTCCGAGAAAAAGCGGCGCACTCTTCATGACACTGCCGCCCAGAACGATCGCATCGGGAGTAAACAGGTTAATCAAGTTGGCGAGACCCAGTCCCAGATAGTAGGACTCATGTTCGACCGCCTGAAGCGCTAGTTCATCTCCCTGTTGTGCCAATTCGCAGATCTTTTTGGCCGTGATGCCGTCGCGACGCAGATACCCGGCAGGCGCATGCGCTTCAAGCCATGCCACCATCGCGGGACCGGCCGCTAACGACTCCCAGCAGCCGCGAAATCCGCACGAGCACTCCGGACCCGCGGGATCGACGACATGATGGCCAACCTCTGGATGAGCGCCGTCAACGCCGCGGTAGAGTTTCCCATCAAAAACCATTCCTCCGCCAATTCCGGTGCCAACGGTGACGTAGATCAGGCGCGACCGGTTGCGGCCTGCTCCCCATCCTGCTTCTGCGAGCGCGGCAGCGTCGCCATCATTCTCGAGCGCCACGCGCAAATTAAAAATCTGAGCCAGATCCTTGACCGGACTCTTCCCACGCCATCCCGGAAGAAAATCAACGTCGCCAAACTCGCCGCGCATCGGATCCACCGGACCGGTTGATCCGATACCGATGCCTGAAAGCTCCGTGCCCGACTGAGCGGCGGTTTCACGCAGCATGCGGGCAATCAGCTCGATCGCATCTGCATAACGATTGGGATCGGTGGGCGCCTGCATCCGGGCAAGCACCTTCCCTTCACCGTCGACTACGCCGACAGCAATCTTCGTTCCTCCAATATCGATGGCACCGATCATAGTTTTAGTCGGACTGGTAAATGCCGGACCAACCGGCTGTCGCGAGGTGATTTTGGCCTCGCGGGTGGAATGCTTACAGATTGCAGGCGGCCGAATTTGCGGCCTTTATGAGTATTCCGGCGTGATTGCTCTGGCTTCTTCAATCGTCATCCGCCGCTTGTGCTTGTAGGACAGGTTGGACATGTGCACAGCCATGGCGGACCGGTATCCAATCTCCGGCGGCGCGTTCGGAGTGCCCCGGCTGCGGATGCAGTCGATCCAATTTTGCATGTGGTTTCCGTCGTGAGTGTTGCCGCGCATGGATTCGTCAGAACGGTTGGTCTTCTCAGGCCAGTACTGCAGTGGCTGTTCGAAATGATGTTCGAAGGTGCCATCGCTGCCCAGAATGCGGTCGCCCAGCTCATAGTGCTTATTGCTGAATGTAGATTGCCAGGTCACAACCGTGTCGGTGGGAAAATCAAGAGTCACCGCGATTGTGTCGGGAACCTCGCGGCCATCCTTTTCCGAGAAGACACCACCGGACATGTATGCCGCCGAAGGCAGCGGCAGATCGAGCGCGCCCATGATCCAGGCAATCTGGTGCACCATGTTCTCGGCGCAATTGCCTCCCGAAAATTCCCAGAACAAGCGCCAGTTGATGAGCTTGTAAGGATCGAAAGGCCGATCGGGCCGGCCATTCAAAAAACCGTTCCAGTTCACGTTCTGGGCCGTGCAGTCAGAGGGAACCGGCCGCACCCACTGGCCTTTGCCGTGAGGAGTGTTACGGCTCATCCAGGATTCGACGTGGGTGACCTTGCCCACCCGCCCGTCTTTGATCATCTGTTTAGCATCTACCAGGGCCCCGGAACTTTGATGCTGCAATCCGATCTGCACAACTTGCTTCGACTCTTTCGCCGCAGCCAGACACTTGTCGGCCTCAGGAATCGACCAGGTCATGGTCTTCTCGGCATAAAGGTCTTTGCCCGCGGCCAGAGTATCGACAAAATGCCGCGCGTGGATGTGCAGCGGACTGGCCACGATGACGGCATCGATATCTTTCATGTCGAGCAGGCGGCGGTGCTCGTCAAACGTCTGTATGCCGGGCACTCTGCTTTTGGCCTGGTCACGACGACGGCTGTAGACATCGGCCATAGCGACGAGTTCGACTCCGCGGATCGGAAGCACTTGTGCCAACAAGTCATTCCCACGATCACCCACTCCGATCATGCCGACGCGGATGCGGTCGTTCGCGCCCAACACGCTGGACGCAGGATAGGCCAGCACGGCGGCTGTCCCCAACGCCGCCTGCTTTAAGAAAGAACGTCTGCTGTGGTCGAGTTTGAAATGACTCATGTTTTCCCTCGAAGCATGGATTACAACGCGTCCGCCTGTTGCAAAAGTTTTTTCATTCCCGCCCAGCTTTTACGTGAGCATTCTTCGGGCGATCCGCCGCCGTTCCAATGCGTCTCAAGGCTCACCGCGAAATGATAGCCGTCGCGCTTGAGAGCTTTGAACTGGCCTGCCCAGTCGATGATGCCCCCGCCCATTGGCGCCCACTCGCCCTTCCCTGTCTTGATGAAATCCTTGCAATGGCAATGACCAATGCGTTCCTTGGGCAGCAGGTTATAGCCGTCGGGGTACGGAGTCTCTCCCCCCGCTGCGGCGTTGCCCGGATCCCAGTTCAGCATGAACGAGGGACTCTGCACCGCGCTCAAGACTTTCACAGCCTCGGCTGCGGTTGCCGTGTTACAGGCGGACTCATTTTCGAGGACCAGCGTGATGCCTTTCTTTTCGGCCTTCTGAGCGGCGTCCCGCAGTTTATCGTTGATCGCGGCGCGATATGGGGCCTGATCTTCCAGTCGCCAGAAATCGAAGCAACGTACGCGTTCAGTTCCGAACGCCTTGGCCAGTTCGATAGCGCGATCCAAGACCTCGTCCTGTTCCTTCCAGTTGAAGTCGGCGCCAAAACTCTTGGCTTCGCTGAACTTTGATTTTGGCGCACCCGGCCAATCGACTTTGAACAGCGGGCTGGCGATATCGGTCACCTTCAGTTGATATTTCTGGAGAAGGCTGCGGGCCTCGGCGACTTCTTTTTCATCGAGCTTGACGATGTTCTTGTTCCACATTCCGCGCAGTTCCATCCAGCCCATGCCGAATTCGTGTGACGCCACCTCGCAGGCACGGCCAAAGTCTTGCGAAATTTCATCATTGATGACCGCTACACGGAAAGTGGGACTCGTATCGCGCGGGCTGAGCCGAGACACGGCGCCCACAGCGGTCATGGCAGCCATTCCTGAAAGGAATTCGCGGCGGGCTATTTGTAGGGGCATACACGGCTCCTCGAACTGGCGGCGATCGCGGCAACAAAGGGCGCAAACAAATCTACCACCATCGAAAGCTCTGGTGAAACCGAGGCGAGTAAGAATGGTGCGAGGCAGCGCGAGATAGAGGCGGGCAGGTGATCAACCAGCCCTCGGCAGGGCCGTTTTCAGCGCAAAACAAAACGCCCCAGACTCAAAGAGTCGTGGGACGTCTGTTGATCAGCCCTCCCCCAAGTGCTGCTCAAGGACAATCTAACTCTGGCCCCCTGACGGGTAAATGGCTCACCAGTGCCATATATGGCACGAAAGTGGTGTGTGCCGGATTGCACGCACAAGTGCTTGAAAGGAAAAGCTATAGCTTGTAGTGGCTCAATTTTGCTCTGAACATTGCTTGAGGATGCTCGAGGCGAACTCATTGCAGTTCGCCAAAAATTCCTACTCTCGTGTCATAGGTCACGATAACCTTTCCGTCCGCAACCACCGGAACGGAGAAAGCGATGCCCTCACCGAGGGCGTCGCGGCCCTGGTTCATGGCGCTGTTCCAGAGCTCAGTGGAAACGTTCGTTGCGTCATACGCGTGTAGCACACCGGTGCCGGTAACCTGTTTTTCATTCGCCCATACGATCCCGTTCTGCGTGCCATTCGCGGAAACAACCGTATTGGCCCCTCGTAAGCCATAGGCAGTGGGCGAGCTTGCGATTGGACTCTGATTCAGCACTCCATTCTGGAATTGATATTGCCGCAGCGGAAGGCTTGACGCTCCGGCGTAGATATTTCCATTCCAATAGGAAGCGTTGCCATACAAGCGGTTCCAGCCAGGCCCTTCGGTCTCGCCGGAGAGGGACTCGGAACAGGTCTGGTCGCCGACCATGAACTCCTGGATGACCTGGTCGCTGGCACTGTTGAATTTGCCCATGTTGCTTGTATTCACGAGATAAATGCGGCCTTCCTTGGTGAGGGCGACAGCCAGGTTGGTTCCATTCGTGAAATCACTGGGAAGCAGCGCGACACCGCCAGCACCCAGTTCGAGATCGTCGAAGTCCATGCAAGCCTTACTGGACGGAGTGAAATAATCCATGACTTGGAACGAGTTACCCAGGAAATTCAGCCGCAACATCGTGTCGCCATAATTGTTGCCGCCCGAGTCGGCATTGAAACTGCCGTTCGCGGTGTTCACGTAAATGTTTCCCTGGGCATCGATTGCCGGCCCCGCGCCAGCTGCCCAGAGCGATCCACCGCCGCCGTGATCGGACGGGCCATTGGCATCGTCGACCGCCTGATATTGCGTAGTGGGATTGAAAACCGCTTGCAGTGCGAGCGATGTAGGATCGAACGCCATCAGCCATCCGTGATAAACGTTCCAATCAGAAAACGATCCCCAACCCACCAGAATCGATCCGTTCACCTGGTTTAAGGCAAACCGCTGAAGTTCAACCGTGGGATCGAACGCGATTTGTCCGTTGACGCTGGATTTTCCATCGCCCGCCACGCTGGCCTGGACCTGCACACTGCCCGCGCCAACGTCCTGACCCGTGCGAACATCAATGGAACGCAGCCAATGTTGGATTGCGCCGTTGTTAGAAATTGCAGTAACAAAATAAAGTGTGGCAGTTTTGGAATCGAGAAATGGCGTGCCGGTAATTCCGACCTGACCGCCGATCGCTTTGGAGGTATCCGGCGCCGGTGTTATGCCTTTGGTCGAATCAAGATACCCCCGCTGCCACAAGGGTGTGGTGCCGGGGTTGTCCGCGTCAATGGCATAAACCGTATCATTTTCTGTGGCCAGAATAATCACATTGTGCGTCCCACCCTGGACCATATCCAGCTGGTGAATGTAGAGCGGCTGCGCCATCAGAAGGCCGTCAGTCTTAAAACTCGCGATCCTGCCAAATTGGTTGACGTTGACATCCGCCGTCGTCAGCGTCGTCTCGCCGGCGAAGAGTCCTTTTCCCGAGCTGTCACCTTTCCACATCAACACGCCGGTTAAATTGTTGGGAGGCGGTGTTTGTTCCACTTGGGGAGGTTGAGAGCCTTGTGTTCCTCCACCGCAACTCGAAAGGAGAAGTATTGAGCTAATCAAAAAAACTACAGGCAAGCCGGTGCACGAACGGCACTTCGCCATTAGACCCTCCCGGTCGGGATGCTTTAAATGGAGCGGTACTTCGATGCGCAGACACCCGGAAAGGTTTGTGATAGCTACGGGCGTCTACGGGCTACGGGCAAGGGGTTTCGGCTGTTTTCGAGCAGGGATTCCATTTCACTGAGGAGGGCAGCAACCTGGCTGGTGCGGAATCATGAATTGCGATGGCCATGAATGCGCTCCCAGCCAGCTACAAAAATAGTCGGCATCCTGATCCACGCTATTCGTCGCCGGTTTCCAGCACGCGATTTTTTTGCGAAGGGTTGGTAGCACTCTTCAGCACGACCCTTGCCACGTAGCATTCTTCGTGCACTGCCAAGCCATGCTCATCAATCTTGCAGTTTTCCAGCGGGCAAGCTCTGCCGCATATCCAGCAGCAGGTACGCACAGGGGATGGCGACATCAGGGGCCTCAACCGAAACCCGTTCTGGGCAAAGATTTCGGATTAATGCTCCGACCATAAATTGCGCTCTCGACATTGTCTGTCAGCTACCGTACACAACTAGCCGGCGTGCGGATTTGCCCAGAAAGCGCCCTGTGCTTTCTGTCACTCGACCTGGTGAGCTTGATCACGGACTCTCA
>QIAK01000042.1 GCA_003225515.1 Acidobacteriota bacterium
CGCCTGCGGAATTCTTCCGCCGCGTGATGCCGCTGTGGTCGCGTAGTTTGTCTGCCGCATCGGCTCGCAAACGCGTCCATGATGCGCCACAAGGCGGAATCTGGTTTTATTCCACTGCCTACAACTACACGAAGATCGCGCTGCAATACGAGCCCTTTATAGAGCAGAAAATCAATTTTCTGGTGGAGGATCCGGGCACGGGGGGAAGGCGTCTGCGCGAGATTGGGCGAGAGTCGCATTGGCTATATGCCTGGTCGCGAAGTTCTGACATCCCGTCGTATTCGCAGGTGCGATCGATTGGGGACCGGATCAGTGCGGCGGCAACAGCTGTGCGGCTGGGCGCTGAAGAAGATGCGATTCGGTCCGTTGTTCTGAAAAGTGAGTGGTGGCAGCATCTGCTGACCCGGCGATTGGCGTTTGCGCTTTTCAATCATCGAGCCCTGCGTAGGTGGCGCGACGCGGTGCAGCCGGAGATGATCGTGGTCGGGAACGCCGGCGATGAACGAATTCTGCTGCTGAATGAAAGCATTGAAAAGGTTCCCACCGTTCTGCTCCAGCACGGCATCATGCATTGGACATACGCCGTAACGGATGAACCGGTGGATGTATTTCTACTTCGCGGTCCATTCTTCCAACGCGCAGTGAATGAGAAGTTCCGCCGCAAGACGGTGATTCAAAATTTTCCCGAGGTGGCTGCGGCGAGTTCGCAGAGGCGTAAGGTTGAGCGCAAAGACATTCTGTTCATCACGACCCCGTATGACGTCCCAGCGCTTTTTCATCGAAATGATCGGCGCGACATACTTCGTTCGCTGCTGCTTGTGGCGCAGTCAACTCAGCGGCGCCTGATGATTCGGGTACATCCCAACGAGACAATTTCAGACTATGAGCAGGCGATTAGGGAACTGGAGCACGAGTTGGGCTTGCGGACAGAAGTTGCGTATTCGCAGGGGCCGGGCGCAGACGAGGTGTTAACGTCTTCGTGTGTAGCAGTACTACACTGTTCAACGATGTTTCTGGATTGCCTGCGCCATGGCATCCCAATCGTGAGCTTCGGCTGGCATTGGTTTCCCAACAAACAGCAGTTTGAGGACGAAGGCATTTTTCACTTCGCCTCTGATTTGAGCAATTTTGAAAATTTGGTTCGGCGGGGCATTGAAGGAAGACTTCCGGTTCGATGCGATGGGATTGCTGAGTTTCTTGCTCCGACTGAGCCTCAAGTGCTGGCGGATTTTTTTAAGCGGATCTGGGATGCGCGCCAGCCTAACAATGCCAGGCTGCTAGACGTCGACGTCAACGTCAATGCGCGATAGCGCACTGCCCCTCTCCCATATCCCGGTATACATTCGGAAATGATTTCAACTCTCGGAACGAGGTTTTATGAGTGTTAACCCATCGAAGCAGCCTGGCGGATTACAAGGTGTTCCCAACGCGGAGCGATCTGGTCCCAATCCCAATTTCGTGACATTTCTATGCTCTGCTCGCCCATCTTCGCGCGAGTTTCACGATCGCGAATCAATGCTCCGACTTGTTCGAATAATTCTTCGTCGGACCACGCTACCAGGCCATTGCGCTGGTGAACGACAGTGGGCGTGTCGTAGTAGCCGTTGAGGACAATCGGCAATCCACAAGCCGCGGCTTCCTGCGTGACCTTCGGAACTCCTTCCGCGTATGAGGGCAGAACCAGCAGGGAGGATTTACGAAATTCCTCAGCGAGCGATGCCGGCTGGATCCCCCCAGGGAAGCGAATGTTTTCGAGACCCATCTGTTTTGCCTCGGCGCTGAGAGGCTGGACCAGAGGGCCGTCTCCATACCAGACAAAATCTGCCGGTTTGAAGCGGGCAGCCAGTTGGAGAAACATCTGCGGGTTCTTGGACGCCTTGACTGTGCCGCACCCGATTACGCGACAATGCTCGGGTTCGCGCCGGCCTTTGCTGTGGAAAATGCCGGCTTCGAGTCCGAGAGGCAAGCAGGAGACCTTTTTGCCATAAAGAAATTCCGCAACGCGAGCAAGGAATGGACTGATGGCGATGATGTGGTCGGCGGTTTCATACATGCCTCGAATGCGCGGAATCGCATGCTCCACACCTGGCTGGGCGAAAACAGGATGCCCCACCAGATCCGACAGCCCGCCGACAGTCTTTTGATCGGCGATGATGCCCTCCATGGTCGCTATCACTGGCGTGCGTCTGCCCGATAATCGGCGAAGTTTTATTCCAATTTCGTCCGGCCAATCGACGCCGGGATAAAAGATCGCGTCGAAGCTTGATTGATAGGCAAGGGCAAGATGATAGGTCCAAAGGCGGGAGCGGACGAGATGGATGATTTTAACGCCGTTTTTAATGATCGCTTCTGGCGGCTCGTCATTCCCCACAGCTGTCCAATGTGCGCGCGGATCGGTGAAACGTGACAAAAGCGACCTCGCGTTCGAATTCTGCGCATTCGTAATCGAGCGATTCATCCAGCGGGGCACAAAAATGTGAACGGTCATGCGTTCTCTAACGCGAGATCTCCTGCATTCGTGTTTCCGATATGTATCCGGATCACCGGAATGGCGCCTTATCGCTTGTCGAGCGCAAGGTGTCGAATCTTAATCTTGCATTTCGGGACTTCTGAATAACTAGAGAATATAATTCATAAATTCGTCGTCTCACTCACAAATCCCTGCATATGAAAATGGAAACAAAAAACGGGCCCCTTCAGTTCGGATTTGCCGGCGCTTCGGAAACGGTCGCAGCGACCGGTGGAAGTCCGGTTGACGCGAGTGAGCAAGCGCCTGTGCTGTCGATTGCCGGGCGTCAAATCGGCAGATCGCATCCTCCGTTGGTGATCGCGGAAATCGGAATCAATCATGAGGGTAGCTTCGAAAAGGCTGTGCGGATGGTGGATGAAGCTGCGCGCGCCGGCTGCGAATGTGTGAAATTTCAGGCCCACGTTATCGAAGACGAGATGATTCCCAACAATGTGATCCCTGGAAATGCCAAGGAAAGCATCTGGGACATTATGAAACGCTGCGCTCTTTCGGAAGAGCAGGATGCCGAGCTTAAGGAAAGAGTTGAGTCGAAAGGAATGATTTACCTCTCGACGCCATTCTCGAGGGCAGCCGCGGATCGACTGGAACGGCTGGGTGTTGCGGCGTACAAAATTGGATCGGGAGAGTGCAACAACTATCCGCTGATTGAACACATTGCAAGTTTTGGAAAACCGGTGCTGCTCTCCACCGGCATGAATGACATTGCCTCGATTGCTGTGGCGGTCGAGATCCTGCGGCGATACTTCGTTTCGTACGCGCTGTTTCACTGCACGTCGATGTATCCCACGCCCTACGACAAGGTGCGCCTGGGTGCGCTCGCGGACCTGGCGCAAGCTTTTCCGGATGCCGTTCTCGGTCTGAGTGACCATTCTCTGGGCAACTACACTTGTTACGCGGCCGTGCCTTTGGGCGCGAGTTTACTGGAGAAGCATTTCACCGCCGACAAAGAATGGCCCGGACCCGATGTTTCAATCTCCATCGATCGAATTGAACTGCAGGAACTGATTCGAGGCTCTCAGGCGATCCATCAGGCGCTGGGCGGAAGCAAGACGATTCTGCCAGAGGAGCAGCCCACTATCGATTTCGCTTACGCCTGTGTGGTGACGACTACGGATGTAAATGCCGGCGAGGAACTGACTGCGAAAAATATATGGGTGAAGCGGCCCGGCACAGGAGAAATCAAGGCGGTGCATTACAACAAGGTCATTGGCCGCAAGGTGAAACAAGCGCTGCCGCGCAATACCCAGATTAAATGGTCGAATCTGCTATAACCATGCCGATGGCAAATCCAAAGCTCAAAATCATGTTCCTGACTGCGACGCGGGCTGATTTCGGAAAATTGAAATCGCTTATGCGAAGTGTGTCGGACTCAGAACAGTTCGAGTGCCTTGTGTTCGCCACCGGTATGCACATGCTGGCTCGTTACGGGTCGACCATCCAGGAGATTTATAAGAGCGGCTTCCAGAACGTGCATCCCTTTATCAATCAGGACAGCTCGGTCAGTTCGCAAATGGATCTCGTGCTGGCCAATACGGTTCATGGGCTTGGGCTGCACATCAGGGAGTCGCAACCGGATCTGCTGGTGGTTCACGGCGATCGCGTGGAAGCCCTCGCCGGCGCTATTGTGGGTGCTCTGAACAACGTACGGGTGGCTCACATTGAAGGTGGGGAAGTTTCCGGGACGGTGGATGAGCTTCTTCGTCATGCAGTGACAAAGTTGTCGCATATCCATTTCGTTGCGAATGAAGAGGCGGCCCAACGCCTACGACAGATGGGCGAAGACTGGAAGTCAATCTTCAGCATCGGATCACCCGACACCGACATCATGTTCTCGGCGAAGCTTCCGGATCTTGAAGAAGTTAAGCGGCGCTACGAGATTCCGTTCGAGCGGTATGGCATCGTCATGTACCACCCAGTCACGACCGAGCGCGCGCGGATCAGGGCGCATGCCCATGAATTGGCGGAGGCGTTGCTCGCCAGCGAAGGTAACTTTGTCGTGATTCATCCGAACAACGATCAGGGCGCGGAGATAATTCTGGAAGAACTTGAGCGGCTGCGCGGATTGTCTCGCTTCCGGTTCATTCCCTCCATGAGGTTCGAATATTTTCTGGTGCTTATGAAACACGCGACGGCGATGGTGGGGAACTCCAGCGCTGGAGTGCGGGAAGCGCCAGCATACGCCGTGCCGACCATCAACATTGGCACGCGGCAGAACAGGCGTTTCCAGTGCAGTTCAATTATCGACGTTGAGGAAGACGCTGCCGCGATCGGGCGCGCGCTGGCGAATCTGCCGGAAGGACTCATACCCGTTCATCATTTTGGCCGTGGCAATTGCGCTCAGGCATTTATGCAGGTGCTCTGCGGGGAGGAAATCTGGAGTCTGCCCACACAAAAGCAATTCAACGACGCCTCTGAGATGGCCACGCGTTATGCGAAATAATGCGAGCAGCCGGGCGGGTGGTAAGCCGGCGTGCGATATTTCTCGCAGGTTCGAGCGCCCATGAAGATTGTCAGTCCTTTCCTGAAACGAGTGGTTTATCCCGCATTGTCGCTGGCTGGCACATTTCACCGTACTTCCGCTACTGGACTTGCTGTCGTGACTTACCATGGAGTGTTGCCGGAAGGGTATAAATCAATCGATGGGGCATTGGACGGAAATCTAATTACTGCCGAGATGTTGCATCGACAACTCCGGTTGCTGAAGACGCATTATGACCTGATCTCTCCCGATGATGTGCTCGCCTGGCACCAGAGGCACTGCGAGTTGCCGCCTCGGGCGGTCCTTTTGACATGTGATGACGGCCTGCTGAATTGCCTGACTGACATGTTGCCCGTTTTGCAAGCAGAGAAGGTCCAGTGTCTATTCTTTGTGACGGGAGCTTCGGCTGGAGAAGCGCGGACGATGCTCTGGTATGAGAATTTGTTTCTGTTGTTTCTTCGCGCACCGTCAGGGCCTTTCGAAGTTTCCGCCGGGAAGTTTGTAGTTCGAGGCGAGCTCCGGTCGGGAGACTCACGCCGTGCGATCTGGTGGGATTCGGTGAAGCGGCTCTCGCAAGTCGATGAGGGAAGCCGGGCATCGTTTATCCGTGCCGCGCGTATTCAATTTGGATTGGAAGCGGATAGAGATTTCGAGCCGGATAATGCTGTATCGTGTCAAAGGTTTGGCTTGCTGACCTGCGTGGAACTTCGGGAACTGACTTCCGCAGGGATGACGATCGGGGCGCACACATTGAGCCATCCCATGTTGTCTCAACAGTCCCCTGAATCGGCATATGCAGAGATGTTTGAGAGCCGCGTGAGACTTGAATCGGCGCTGCAGAGGCGAGTATGGGCGTTTGCATATCCATTCGGGCACCCGCAGTCTGTCACGGCCCAAGTGCTTGCGATGCCGCAAAAGGCAGGTTATGAGATTGCGTTTCTGAACTTTGGCGGTGGACTGGGCACTCATCTGCCGCCGTTTGAGTTGCCGCGTGTGCATGTAACGGCTGAAATGAAGCTAGCGGAGTTCGAGGCCCAGGTGTCCGGCTTCTACATGCGCTTGCATCGGCGAGCGGAGCGGCCCGCGCCGAGCGTGGCGATAACGCAGGGTTCCGCATCGAAATGACTGGCCGCAACGCGCAGACGAATCTAAAGACCTATGGCGCGCCCGAAGTAGCAGCACACTATGCTGCACTGAATTATCTGACGGCTTGCGAGCGAATGTTATTTCAGGCGTATGTCCCGGCGGGCTGCGATATTTTAGACCTCGGAGTGGGTGGCGGACGGACCACGCCTTATCTGGCCAATCGGGCTTCCCGCTACGTTGGCGTGGACTATGCCGGGGCAATGGTCAAAGCGTGCCGGGCAAAGTTTCCTCACCTGGAATTTGTGGTCGCGGATGCCGCGAACCTGACAGCGTTTCCGAACGCGTCATTCGATGTGGTGGTGTTCGCCTTCAACGGCATCGACTACGTGCTGCCCGATGAGGCCCGGCGGCGCTGCTTCGAGCATGTTCATCGGGTTCTGAAGCATGGTGGTGTCTTTATTTTCTCCTCGCACAATCCCCGGGCAGTATTGGTGAGCCGAAGCTGGAGTCGCGAGCGGTTGCAGCGAATTGCACAAAAACTTTCGGCGGGCGTGAGAGTGTTCTATTGGATATTGCTTGTAATCCTTACGGCGGCGCGTTCCGTACTCGCCTAAATGCAAGGAACGGGGGCAACTTTGCTTCGCAGCATAAGAAGAATTCCCTCG
>QIAK01000482.1 GCA_003225515.1 Acidobacteriota bacterium
ATGATGATGAGCCTTTATTTTGCACTGGGCATCTTTCTGCTCATCGCGGTACGAAACCCGTCAGCGCATCGCAGTGTGATTGCCTTCGCAGCGTGGTCTAGCTTCGCTCATGCAGTGACAATGTCGATTCAAGGACTCGAAATCCCAAGCCAGCGCGTGGGCTTTCTAGGTGGCTCGGGTGTGCTCGTTGGCATCGGTGTAGCCCTGATCGCACCGGCTCCGGCGAAGGCATCAGTCGAACGGGTATCGGCCGAAGTGGTATAGGCTCGCAAACTGGGAAACCCGACCGCGATGTCCCATCCTGAAGCAAGCCAAAGCCGAATACGCGAAGCTGCAATACGCGGTGTTGTTGACCCGCCAACGATTGCCAGCGCAACCGCCAAGGTGTGCGCTCATGCAAGGCGGGTTTTGTTAGAGCCTCTAAGTTTTGTCAGCCAAAGGTATTGATCCATCAACGAGCAGACTCAGTGTCTAGGGAGTGAGTTTGATGGATAGAGAGGCGTATGGACTGTTGTCTTGCGCATCCGCGCGGCGAGCAAGGGGATCACTAGACAGTTTGTGTAACCTTCGCAAATCTGGAAGTTCGCGAAGCGACCCTTTGTGCCTGTTCAGTCGTTCCTGAGACTCGCTGGAGACTTGGCTTTCCATTCCGTTGCCAGCGTTCTGGCCTTCGCGATCTGGTCCGGGGTCATTTGTCGTTCTGCCCGTTCGCACTGCGAGGGTGCAAGTTTATCGCCCTTAGAAGCGGCCAAATGAAGCCACATATCGGCTGCGACGAGATCATGTGGAAGGTCAGTGCCTTTGAGGTAGGCCATTCCCAGCAGCAACTGGGCGTCCGGTGTTCCCTGTTCAGCAGAAAGCCTTAGCCACCTCAATCCCTCGTGGACATCTTTGGCGGGAAGCAGATACATCGCACCTAGGAAAAATTGGGCTTGCGCATTCCCCTGGTCAGATGCGGCCCGAAACCATTTCAACCCCAGATCAGCGTCCTTTGGCACTCCCTGACCTAGCATGTACATCTTGCCGAGAAGAACCTGAGCCTCGAGGTTGCCTGCGTGAGCTAGAGGCGTTAACTCATTCATCGCGCTGCCATAATCTTTTTGTTCGTAGGCTCGCTGGCCGACCTGAAGATCTGCTCCGTAGAGAAACACGGAGGACAACACAAGGCTGGAGAGGCAAACGAAAAATCGGGTCGAGGTGAAACGCCTGTTGTTCTTAGCCGGTATGACACCACAGGTGAGCTGATGCATCGGAATTCTCCGCAAGTCATGGTAGTGAATTGGGTCAGGCCTCAGCCATAACAAGCCGAGACCTGACCGTAGTGATGTTTAGAACGAGATTCCATTGCTCTGGTTGAAGATCTTCGCCTGCTCTGCAGTAAACACGACAGGGCCCACGCAGGTCTGTGCAGTGCTGGGTGCGGTAGCTGTGCTGTATGGTGTCCAGTCGACCTCAATGCCGTAGTTGCCCGAGGTAAGGTTAGACACTACCCAGTCAAAGCTGTGCGCGCTCAAGGTCGTCTCATTGAAGGTGAAGTAGCATCCATTGGTCGGATCCAGCGTGGTACATGCGGCAGCAATCGCTTGGAAGAGATTGGTGCTGATCTGGATATAGCGATCCTCATACGTTACCGGTATGTTCGGCGTCACGGAAGGCGCACTTTGACCGCTAAGTGGCGTGACGGTGACAGTGAAATTTACTCCGGCTTGCGATGAACTCGACGAATTTTTCGAGTTGACGGTTACGTCGGTTAGAAGCCCTACGACAGCTGAAGGCCTGATCACCAGGACATTGCCGTTCCCGCTGGATACTCTCAGCGTAGTCTTCAGAGCGGGCACAGCGATGCCAGTACCAAGCGTGCCGCTGGTGTCAGTGCAGGCTGCGAGGAATTAAAGTTGAAACTCCCGCTGCTTTGTGCAAAAGCCATCGTCGCCGTAAGTGCAAGGACTGCCAACCCAGCTGTGATTCTTGTTATTTTCATTGAATGCTCCTGGGCGTCTGTGAGGATTGGGAAGAGCCCGTGGTTCTTTGCATATTCACCAGGTCGCGCATTCACTTCCGGGGCCGAAGGATCGAGCGCCGAACTGGTGGTCGCAAGGTTACGTCGCAACCCCTATTGAAAACAGCAGCGCCCCAATGCGAGCAAGCGCGGCAACTACTTGACCGCAATTTTGTACATAATTGCAGAACTGGTATAGATGCCTACGGTCCATTGGTCTGCGGGCATAGAACCATTGACCACATTCGCGTCTCACGCTGTACGGAAGTACACTCCGGCACACAGGAGCAAATGCACCCCCGCGCTGATCAGGGGAATGTTCGAGTCCGGTGCACGAGCGAGGCGTAGCTTCGCGGCCATGTTCACCAGGTCAGCGAGGGACTCGGCTTTCATCTTTTGCATCACCTTGCCGCGGTGCGCCTTCAACCGTGATCTCGCCAATGCCGAGTTCGCTGCCGACTTGTTATTCAACAGGCCGGACACCAGGTCATGGCGTTAGTAGCGCAAGCCATGGGACCTGGGGAATCAGAAGTTGCAAATGTCGCAGCAGAATGACCAAGGTCTGTTCGCGGGTTCGGGTTCGTCTCTGTTCAGAAATCGAAGTGGATGCCAACCTGAATCTCACGTTTTGGAAAAGCCGCTGTAAAACCCAGCGGCTGGCTGGGTGAGTTGATGGCTGTTCCGTGTACGCTGAATGGCGGCGCAAAGGAAGCTCCGACGATGTTGTTCACGCTCGCATAGTTCGTCCGGTTGGTGAGGTTAAATCCTTCCGCGATGATCTGAAGCTTGTACCTGTCGGCGAATGTGATCGAACGACTCACCCGCATATTGAAACTGACGTAGTTCGGTCCAATCCCGCTATTCCTTCCGGCGCCCGGTGGCCAGTCATTGGTGAAATGACTATCGCCATTGATATCGGCGCCAGCCAGCAGATTAAAAGGATGGCTGCTGTTGTAGCTGATAATCGCACTGAACACCTTGCAAGCAGCTTCGGCAATCGAGCTTGGGCAAATCCCGTTCGTGGCC
>QIAK01000483.1:0-2271 GCA_003225515.1 Acidobacteriota bacterium
ATTTGGTGCGCAGCTCCGCCAGCAAATCGAGAATCTGCGCCTGAATGGTGACGTCGAGGGCCGTGGTCGGCTCGTCGGCGATCAGCAACTGCGGGCGGTTCACGATGGCCATCGCGATCATGATTCGCTGCCGCATGCCGCCTGAAAGCTGGTGAGGATAGTCGCGGGCGCGTCGTGCTGCGTCCGGAATGGCGACGTCATTCATGGCATCCACCGCGCGCTGCCACGCGTCGCGCTTCGAAATGGCATTGTGCGCGCCGACTGCTTCCGCAATCTGATCGCCTACTCGCATGACCGGGTTCAGTGCCGTCATGGGCTCCTGAAAGATCATGGCCAGCCGGAAACCTCGCAGCTGGCGCATGGAGTCGGCAGGAAGGTCGGCCAGGTTGCGCTGCTTTCCGTTTTCCGCGAACAGGATTTCGCCAGAGACACGGGCCTGCGGCGGCAGCAGCTGCATGATGGCCAGCGACGTAATCGATTTGCCTGAGCCCGATTCCCCGACCAGCCCGAGGACTTCGCCCGGCGCGATCGAGAAGCTGAGATCTCGAACCGCAGTCAGAGATTGTCTAGGGACACCCGTCGGCTGTCCCGGAAATTCGATGTTCAGGTGGCGGACTTGGAGCAGCGGCGGCACGGATTCATGGTAGCAGCGCTTTAGAACTGTCGCTTATTGACAGCGCTGCTCCTTTAGGGCGAACAGCAGGTTCCTCCACTTCGGTCGGAATGACAAGCTTTTTATGGTTGTCTCAACATTCCGAGTGTTTTGCGGCAACCTATTGCCCCAGAATCAACGGCAGGCCGTTCTTGCTGTTGCCGATCACCACGACTTTGGAGTTTGCGCTCTTGGCCAGAGTTTCAGTGGCTTCAATTCCCTTCCATTCGAGGAGTGACGGCGTAATTCCCTGGGCCACGATCTGTTGGAAGTCGCGAACGCCGGCGGCTTCGATGCGCTTGCGCTGAGCCTCTTGCGTTTCTTTTTGCAGGCGGAAGTTCATGGCCAGCGATTCCTGCTCGGCCTGCTGTTTCGCTTCGATAGCGGATTTCAGAGTAGCGGGCAGCTGGATGTCGCGCAACAGAACGTTTTCCACGGTCAAGCCGCGCTCCTTGAGTTGAGTGCTGACCTGATCGTAAATTTGCTTTCCCACCATCTCACGCTCGCCGGTATAAAGGGCATTCGCTGTGTGCGAGGCCGTCGCTTCACGAATGGCCGAGCGCAGCGTGGGCTCGACGACTACATTCTCGTAGTCGGAACCGATCTTCTGAAAAACTTCAGCGGCCCGATCGGGATTGAGATGGTAAATCAGCGAAGTATCCAGACTCATCATCAGTCCTTCGCTCGAAGGCACGCTCGCCGATTCTTTAAGAGTTTGCGTCTGGACAGAAAGCTCATTATTAGTTTTCAGCGGGCTGATGAGGTGAATTCCCTCGCCCAGCGTCTCGCCCGTCTGCACCTTGCCGAAAAGCGTGAGTACGCCCACGTGTCCGGTGCCGACGCGGGTCACGGAACTGAACAGTAGAATAATCAGCAGGAATGCGGCGATGCATATGCCGATCAGGCGAAGTAAGTTGCCGCCGGCAGCGCTGCCGCTATCAATAATTTTGCCCCGAGCAGGATCAAAAATCGTCATCAGAATTCTCCCTCGTGAATTCTAGGTGCCGATGGCGAAGTCGATAAGTAGCTTCCGGGGGTCAGGGATCAGGGATCAGGTCCGAAGTCTGAGGTCCGGTTTCGCCTTCCCCCTGAATCTTGTCACCCGCTCCCCGCATCTCTTACAGTAGCTTATGAGCAAAATTCATATTCCTACCCCTTTGCGCCAGTACGTTGGCAAGCAATCGTCTGTGGACGTGCCGGGCGCTACCGTCGGCGACGCCATGAACGCATTGGTGGCGCAGCATCCTGAGCTGCGCCGACACCTTTACAACGAAGACGGCAAACTGCGCGCCTTCGTGAACCTCTACGTCAACGACGAAGACATCCGCTACCTGCAGAAAGAAGCGACCGCGCTTAGCGAAGGTGATAACATTTCTATCGTGCCTTCGATTGCCGGAGGCGCAGCCTGACCGGGGATTTTCAATTGAAGCCTGCCACAACAGCGCGCTGTTGTATGTGTTGCCCTTCCTGTTGTTAGTCGACTTGTTAGCGTCGCGTCGATTCGCAAATCCCTGATCGAAAATTAAGCCGAGGACTTTATGGCCACCGCAACCGAAATTCCAGTAACGCTCAGCAACGACGAAATCCTGCGCTACTCGCGCCACCTGATCATGCCCGAG
>QIAK01000483.1:2334-2845 GCA_003225515.1 Acidobacteriota bacterium
TCGCAGCCGCGGGCGTGGGCACTCTCGGCCTGGTCGACTTCGACGTGGTGGACTATACCAACCTGCAGCGCCAGATTATTCACTCCACGGCCGATGTGGGCCGCAAGAAGCTCGACTCCGCGGCGGACAAACTGAAGGGCATCAATCCCTTTCTAAATCTCCGCACCTTCGACACCCGGCTGAGCAGCGCCAATGCGATGGAACTGTTTCGCGACTTCGACATCATCGCCGACGGCACTGACAATTTCCCGACGCGATATCTCGTAAACGATGCCTGCGTGCTCTCGGGAAAGCCGAACGTCTACGGCTCAATTTTCCGCTTTGAGGGCCAGGCCAGTGTCTTCGCCACCGAAGATGGTCCGTGCTACCGCTGCCTTTATCCGGAGCCGCCACCGCCCGGCCTGGTGCCTTCCTGCGCCGAAGGCGGCGTGCTTGGCATTCTTCCGGGTCTGGTGGGGGTGATGCAGGCCACGGAAGTCATCAAGCTGATTCTCGGCATCGGCGATCCCCT
>QIAK01000484.1:0-307 GCA_003225515.1 Acidobacteriota bacterium
ATTACTGCTTTGCAGTTTGTTCCCGGTGCTCGTTCCCGCGAACACGTACATATTGTTTAGCGCTTCATCGTAGACGGCCGTGTGGAACTGCACGTTCGGAGCGGTGCCGGGAACAACAAGCTGTGTCCATGCGGGCGTGCCTCCCAGACCATTTGGAGAGCTTAATATCCAATTGTCCGCTAACGTGGTCGTACCGTCAGAGCCAGCAAACACATTCATGAGGTTGTTCGCGCGGTCATACACGGCGGTATGAGCGGTGCGTGGTGCCGGCGCCGTACCTGTTGGCGATAGTTGACTCCATACGGGC
>QIAK01000484.1:328-2114 GCA_003225515.1 Acidobacteriota bacterium
AAGGGAGTTCCGCCGGCATCGCCACCATAAATTGTCATAATGTGACTGACAGAATCGTAAATGGCTGTGCTGCTCTCGCGAGCGGCAGGAGGCGAACCGCTGGGAGTGAGTTTGTTCCATGTGGGAGTGCCGCCTTCTCCATTGGCGTTGCTGAGCACCCATACGTCATTGAAGAATCCGGTGGCGCAATCATTTCCACCGAATACTGTCAGTGTATTGCTGGCAGAATCGTAAGCCCCTGTGTGATGCACTCGCGCGCTCGGTGCGGTTCCAGAAGGGTTTAGCTCGATCCAGTTGGCGGCGCTCTTTCCGTTCGCACCATCGAGAACCCATGTGTCGTTTGCACACGGACCGGGTTGCCCCTCACCTCCGCCAAAGAGCAGCATGCGATTTGTGTTTTGATCGTAGGCTGCGATGTGTCCGAATCTGGCGGATGGCTTGGTCCCAGTTGGCTGCAGAACCGTCCAGGTCAGGGTTGCCGACGGGGTCAGTGAAGTGGTCGCCAACCATACATCATTCAAATTGTTACTGCCGCTAGGTACCTGTCCTCCGAAGACGATCATCTGCTGAGTCGCGGAATCGTACACGGTGGAATGAGAAAGTCGTGCCAAAGGTCCTTCCTCTGACCATCCGGGCTGAGACACCGCAGAGTTCACGGTGAGAGTCGCCGTGGAAAAAATAGAGCCATCGGTCGCTGTTATTCTCGAAGTCCCTGCCCCGACAGCAGTGGCAACTCCTTGGCTGCCCGTGCTGTTGCTGACTGTGGCCACGGACGTATCCGAGGAAGTCCACATCACAGAAGTGGTCAAAGTTCGCGTGCTGCCATCGCTGTAGTTTCCAGTCGCCGAAAACGGCTGCGTAGCGCCAACGGTGATCGCAGGAGTCAACGGAGCCACGGAAACGCTGGAGAGCGTTGGGGTGACAATGGGCATCGTGCTGCCCGATCCGCCGCAACCGGAAAATGCGAGTGCAAGGGCCGCAGTAAGGACTGCAACAGAGTGACGCGTAGCCAGTGTGTTATTCAATCGGTAATCAGTATAGAGAATGTTCCCTCGTTGCGGCGAAATTTGGTTTCGTCGCTCTTCCTGCCCAGTTCGCGTGGAGCTTGCCGGACGAGGTGAGTCGGTCTTGCAGGTCAACGAAAAGGATAGCGCCGGTAGTGTGGAATAAGTGCAGAGCGCGGATAAGTTGACGCCTTGGTGTGGATTGGGCCACTTTTGAAGGTTACTAAGCCGCTTCTTTCTTATGCGACGCTTTGTTAACGAGTTGGTGAGCTTTTTGTGGCCCGGAGTGCCCGAGAATTTCGACTTCTACTCCGCGAGCCCCTTGGTAGTTGACGAAGAAAGCTTCGATCTGTTTCAGCACCTGCGGGTTCAGTTCCTGAAGATTCTCGATCTCAGAATAGAGTAGCGATGGCCCTGCGACCGCGATCAATCGATCGTTGCGATTCGTGCGGCCTTCCTGCGTTTGTTCTGCTTCAATGGCTCCAATGAGCCTGCATTCCACCAGGCAACCGGGGAACAGAGGCGCATCCGTCAGCACCAGCACATCCAGCGGGTCCCCATCTTCTGCTTTGGTCGATGGCACGAAGCCGAAGTCATACGGAAACATCATGCCCTCAGGCATGATTTTAGATAATTTGAATTTCCGGTTCTCAGGCTCGTACTTGAGTTTGTTCCGGCTGCCCTTAGGAGTTTCAATTATGACATCTAAGGTGCTCGAATTCTGGGGAGCTTTTCGTGGCGTGCTTGTAGTTTTACTTTTCATGGTAGTTCTTTTCCTTTAT
>QIAK01000484.1:2145-4331 GCA_003225515.1 Acidobacteriota bacterium
ACCAAACCGGCTCGGCGGGCGCCTGCACACCGTGAGAAGAGCGTTTATGACCCACGTGCAGGAATTTCCTTCTCATAGTCTCAGCTAACCCGAGCGCGTTTTCGTACTTCCCATCGGCAATTTTGCGCAACCTGTTTTGCAATTGACAGTTCTTGTGATCGAGTACCTCCTTCGCGATCACGAGGAGTTCCTCCCAATCGTGCCATTCGCCGATTGCATCCTTAATTTCACCCAGACTCTTTACGAATTCCTGCCGATCAGCGTTTTCTGCCATCTGTAAGAGATTTCGCAATTCTTTGACCTTAATTCGATACGGGTGCAAGTTAGTTCTGCCCAAACGAGCCGGGCGCTGCAGATCAGATAGAAGCTTCAGAGCGGAAGCTGCAATTGTGGATGTTGTACTGCCATTATCCCTACCCTGCTGTTTCACGGACATCAGTTTGTTTACGTCATCGGCAGTTCGTTTTAGTCGTTTCCGAAGTTGCGAGGCATATTGTTGCTTGGCGGCGTGCAGCTTTTTGGCATGCTTCGAACGCCGTGCTCCAAGATGCTCAAGCAATTGGACTGAACATTCCTTTTCCGCATTATCGTCGGACATGTCGGACAGGTAATCAATCAGGACATCCATGTCCCGGACTTTCCCCGCTCTTTTGCGGAGTGTGGAAATCTGCTTCAAGATACGGCGGCCATTTTTACTCGAATCGAGCGATAGGGCTGGCAGCATCGCCTCGATACGCCGCGAACCTGTCCGCAGTCGATGCACTTGTTTCGCGTTTGGGCTGGCAGGCAGTTTCTTAAGAAGCTTGCGCAATTTTCCCAGAGGCTCTTGAATTTGCTTTGCGTCCAGTGCCATCGTAAATTACTCCTAAAGGCTGCCGAGTCGATCGGCGCTTGCCGTTCATATTCCGGGACACAAGTCAGCTTCTTGGATGCTGCGCGCAATCAGGGGTTGTCAGTCAAACTAATGCAGGATCGCGTTGTTCAAATCTTGTGGAGAGGTCGCAACAATCCGAAGCTTCAAGCTATGCCGACCGATCTTTCTTGTCCCCGTCATGGAATGGATCAGAGACGGCATAAGTGGATTGTGTGCGCTTCGAAGTAAGGCGCCAATTGTCGCTAGAACTCCGTTCCGGAATCCAAGACGGAAGCGCCATCAACAGATGAGAACTGAGTGCAAATGAATAGGGCTCATACAGCGCTCGTAAGCTGACTACCTCCTCTTTTTTCAGCATTCCGCCATTTAGAGAACCGCAATTCGTAATGATTTGTTGAAGCTTTCCGAAATCGGCTGAGGAAAGCCGATCTTCGGCATTGTGCTCAGGTTCTAATTTGAGGACCTTCGCACTATCAGTCAAAGCGTGCCGGGCCATTGCGAAGGTTGCTTCTGCCTGATGCCTCAATTCATCTTTGGCGCTGAGCGATATCAAAGCGCTTGTGTCCGCGATGGCGACCAGCGCCCCAATCCAGGATTGGTTTAGATGTTGCGAGCGAAAATAGGCGAGCATGGGATACGACAATTCATCCTGTAGCAGGTCCGCCGCCCACTCCTCCCAAGCCGCAAGCTGGCGCTCGAGTTGGCTGGGATATTTGCCCTCACGGGATAAGAGTTCGGCCGCTGCGGGCGGGGAACCTGCACGCGCATCGAGCATCGAAATGTGAAGTTCCCGTCGTGCAAAAGACTGATAAAACACTGGCAGATAACCAATCACGAGCGCCAGAAAGCTGTAGCCAATGCCAGCTTCGGCGACACTGATCCAACGAGAAAATTCGTGTTGATTATTGCCCGTTCCGATTGTCAGAAAACTAGCAGCGCTGAGGTAAAAAGCTTCCGGGAAGTTTCGGGATATTTCAACAGTGCTCGCCGCCGATAATTGCAGGAAGGTGAATGCGAGCACGAAACCCATAGCCCAGGTGAAAAAGAGCAGCAGAAGCGAAAGTGGACCGTAGATCCCCAGAAACGCCTCTCGCCTCCGTCCGGATTGAATTCTCCGGCCGACTCTGACGAAGAACGGCCAGGTAAGCCTGTAGAACAAATAGGTAAACCTGAACTCGCCCTGCGCCCTCCTTGCTAAGACGACAGCTCTGAACACATCCAGCAGAATCGCAAGAGCGAGAACGCATCCGATAATACCCAGGAATATCCGCATATTCGGTCCGGAATTGACACTAGGATTCGGCGATATATA
>QIAK01000500.1:0-2190 GCA_003225515.1 Acidobacteriota bacterium
TGTTCTTCCACCACGTGCCTTACACGTACGTGCTGCACTCGGCAAAGACGGTAATCCAGCACATCTACGATTCTCATTACGCCGGAGCCCAGCGCGCCCGCGAGTTTGTCACCGAATGGCAGGCAGTGCAGGGCCACGTGGACGAAGAACGTTACCGAGATATTTTGGCGCGTCTGCAGTACCAGGCCGCTCAAGCTATCGTCTGGCGCGATGCCGTCTGCACCTGGATTTATCGCCTTTCCGGCATTGCCGATGACAAGGGCAGAGTTACCGGTTCCGCGAAAAAGTGATTCGGCCCAGATGGAACCAGTCCGCCTTCCGTAAATGGCATTTCAGAGCGCAAAACATTTTAATTCGATTTTAAATTTGACATTGCCTTGCGAAATTGCGCGACTTCCGTTAACGTTTACGGTTCTGGACGGTCGCAACGCCCTTCCTCGGCTGGCCCGACCGTTTGGCATGAACACGGCCAGAAAGCATGGGAAAACCTCCCACCACTCTTCGGGATATCGCGAAAGCTCTTGGGACTTCTATAGGGTCGGTGCATCGAGCCTTGCACGACAATCCAGGAGTCAGTCCGCTGACCAAAGAAAGAGTCTTGCTGATGGCGAGAACTCTAGGATACCGGCCTAACCTTGCGGCCCGGTACCTGTCTTCCAAGAAAACTTTGCGCATTTCGGTAATTACTTTGCAAGGGACGACATCTTTCTGGGATGAAGTGCGGACAGGCATTCGACAAGCAGCAGGATCGATTCCGCTCGAAAATGTCGAGCTCGATTTTCGTACTCATCCTCGCCTGGGGGAAGGCGACGAGGAAGCCTTCGAATCGGCAATCAACGACAACGTGGACGGCATCCTCACCTTTGCCAGCCGTCCACAGGTTTTGCGCTCGTGGATTCGCCGCGCGTCTCGCGCCAAAATTCCGGTTGTGTGTGTGGCGACAGATGCTCCCGGCAGTGGGCGGTTAGGCATCGTAGGCATTGACACCCTGGCCAGCGGATCGATCGCCGCCGATCTCATGGGAAGATTTCACGGGACGCGGGAGGGATCGATTGCCATCACCCTTTTCGATATGGGAATCACCGAGCATGCCGAGAAGTGTGCCGCTTTTGAAAGCACGCTGGCCAGTTTTTACCCCAACCTGCAATTGTTGAAACCCATTGAAGATCACGATGTGGAGATGGAATCGTATAACAAGTGTCGCAAGCTGTTTGAAAAGTTCCCGAACCTGTCGGGAGTCTACGTGACCACAGAGGCCTCGATCCCTGTGCTGAACGCGGCGCGGGATGCGAAAGTGCTGGACCGTCTGACCATCATCACCACGGATTTGTTTCCCGACTTGATTCCACACATTCGTTCCGGCGCGGTGGCGGCGACGATTTACCAGCGCCCTCGGGCCCAGGGGCAGATTGCATTTCGCATGCTGCACGAATTTCTGGTGGAAGGCGCGAGCCGCTCGCACCAGGTCGCGCTGGCTCCTCATCTGGTGATGCGCGGAAATCTTGATTTCTTTCTGCATCGCCAATCGCAGGACTCATTCAAAGAAAAGGTTCACGAAGCTCAGGAACCGGCGCACGGCCTCGCAGAGGATTTCGCGTAGAGCAGGCGCGCCCGAGCGCTCACCGGAGGAGGCAACATCGCTTATCTCGGCATCGACGTAGGCACCGGCGGCACCCGTGCGCTGGTCATGGACGAGACTGGCAAGGTCCTCGCTTCCGGATCGGAAGAGCACGCCGCATTCGTCAGCCCGCGGCCGGGCTGGGCAGAGCAGGATCCGCGCGACTGGTGGCGCGCGTGCGGACTGGCTGTCCGCAAGGCGCTGCAATCTTCGAATCTGCGTGCCGATGGAATTGCCTGCGTCGGATTCTCAGGACAAATGCACGGAGCGGTCTTGCTCGACTCGGCCGATGAGGTTGTCAGGCCCGCGATCATATGGTGCGATCAGCGTAGCGAGGCGCAGACCCACGAGCTCGAGAAATTATTTGGGCGCGACGCGCTGATTCAGCTCACCTGTAATCCCCCGCTCACAAATTTCACGCTCACAAAACTGCTTTGGGTGCGAGAGATCGAGCCTGAGAACTGGGCCCGCGTCGCGCACGTGATGCTGCCCAAAGACTACATGCGCTTTCGCCTGACCGGAGAACGAGCCATCGATATGGCGGACGCTTCAGGCACTCTTCTGCTGGACGT
>QIAK01000500.1:2248-4312 GCA_003225515.1 Acidobacteriota bacterium
GTCGACTCAAGTTTGCGGAAAAATATCTGCGGCCGGCGCGGAAGCCACGGGCTTGCGGGTTGGAACTCCCGTGGTCGCCGGAGCCGGGGACCAGGCCGCCGGCGCAGTCGGCATGGGCATCGCGCGCGCCGGCGCGGTCAGCGCCACCATCGGAACCTCAGGCGTGGTCTTCGCCGCAACCGATCGTCCTGCACTCGATCCTCAAGGGCGCTTGCACACTTTTTGCCACGCCATTCCCGGGCGCTGGCATGTCATGGGTGTGACTCAGGCCGCGGGATTATCCTTGCGCTGGTTGCGAGATAGGATTGGCGTCCTGAAACATGATGGCCGCGATGCTTACGACATTCTTGCCGAGGAAGCCAGTGCGGCGCCCGCCGGTTCCGAGGGAGCATTCTGGGTACCGTATCTGATGGGCGAGCGCACTCCTCATCTAGATCCGAACGCCCGCGCGGCCCTGCTGGGCCTCACCGCATCCCACACGCGCGGACATATCATCCGCGCCGTGATGGAAGGCGTGGCCTTCAGTCTGAAAGATACATTCTCGATTTTCGACGAGATGAAGATTCCCGTGACCTCAATCCGCCTGGGCGGCGGCGGCGCGCGCTCACCGCTGTGGAGGCAAATACAGGCAGACGTATACGCGCATGAAGTAGAAATCGTTGCTGCCGAGGAAGGCGCAGCGTACGGCGCAGCCATTCTTGCCGGCGTGGGAGCGGGCGCGTGGAATTCCGTCGACGAAGCCTGCGACAAAGTGGTCCGGGTAGCGGCGCGTATCTCGCAGAATGAAGCAGCGTCGAAAACTATGCAACAGTGGTATCGCGCATACCGCAAGATTTATCCAGCGCTTCGTCAAGTGTTCGACTAGATGAGTGTAATGGCGATGTTTCGTCAATCCGCGGTTGCTCCAGGTTCCGCCAGGGCGTATCAAAGATCCCAAATGCTGCCGCCGCTCCTTTTGCTGGGAATGATCACACTGAGCGGCACCGTGGCTTCGCCTTTCATCCAGAAATCATCGGCCCCGGAGGACTTCAATTCGACCAGAGCGGCGTGCACACAATTGGTCTCGCGCGCCCCATCGCCCGACAGAGCGGTGTAGAGTCCCGGGTACACCGGATGCCATTCATAAAAATCCTGGAACCAGACGTGGACGGTTCCCGCGCTGTAATCGACTTCGAAATCTAGTATGTCGATGGCGCCAAACGCAAAGCGGAAATCCTGATCGTCATAATCGGACTGTTCCAGCTTGAAGGAGTCGGCGAATTTTCCAACCCCACTGGCCGGGATATGGCTGGCGAGTGTCGACTGGATGCCCTTATCCCGTCGCAGCCACAGATCAATATTGACGTTCTCGCCAAAGTCCTTCCCGCTGCCCGCCAGATAGTACCGCAGATGAGCCAGGGCGATTGGCTTGGAGGCGAACTTTGCGATGATGGCCGCGTCTACGAGACCCCTTGGACTGAGTCGCGGACAAAGCAGATTCAGCTCGAAAGAACTGTTCGGATTGGCTTGCACGGCCGCCCAACGGCCGCTCGGGGTATGTCCGTGGTTGATCCCGGGATGGAAAGTCGTCGCCATACGATTCGCCCTGATATCGCTTGCGGGCTTCGTCCCGAGCAGCGCCGAACAGAGCCGATCAGGACTTTCCCTGCCACCTCAGAAACGCAAACATTGTACACTCAGGACAGGTTCTGTCCCAGGCCCACACTACATACCTGGAGTCGATTCTCAAAGAACTCTTCCACCCGCCCCAGAATTTCTACCGTACTCTTCGACTTCGGTGCGAATCGCTGACGAGGTGCCCTTCAGTTCTAATTATTGGGCTGGCTCCTTCACCACCACTACCCGATCCCCCGCCACATCCCGCATGACCTGCACAATCCCCAAAGGCCAATGAATCTCGACGAGATCCGCCGATGCATTGGCTCCCAGCCCAAAATGTACCGGCCCCGCACTGGACGAAGCATATCCGGCGCTCGTCGTCATGTGGTTGTACTGTGCCCCCGATTTTGTGACGACCTTGATTCGCGCCCCAATCCCGTCGCGATTGCTCTTAGTTCCCTGGAG
>QIAK01000043.1:0-14152 GCA_003225515.1 Acidobacteriota bacterium
CAACCCGCTATTTCCTCCCTCCGGCAAAGTTCCCTTTCAGCCCTACAACTTCGCCCCGCGGGCCGGACTCGCCTATTCATTCGGCAAAACTCGCCCTCTCGTTGTCCGCGCCGGATTCGGCATCTTCTTCGTTCGCATTCCCCAGATCTACAACTCTGTCGTTCAGACCGAAAATGGCGTTACCGACGCCAGCCTCTTCCTCAATAATTCGAACTACTACGACAATCAGGTCTTCCCAACCTTTCCCAACCCGCTCGTGAGTTGCCCGTTGTACTCTGCGTCCTGCGGACTGCCCTCAGGATTCACCCAAGGTGTCACCAACCACGTTTCCGCCTTCGCACCAAACTTCGTGACCCCGCGCGTACAACAAGCTAATCTCACGCTGGAAAAAGAGATCGCGGACCGTAGCACCATAGCTCTCTCGCTGCTCACGGTTCATGGCGAACACCTGATTCGCGCGCTGGATGTTAATCTTCCGCAGCCCAGCGCGCTGACGTATCCGATCTTCGACTCCACCGGCTCCATCTTCGATGGCGGATACTACACCGTGGACTCCTTTGCCACCTGGCAGTTCACGCGCTCCCTGACCTGCCCCTTCCCGCCCTGCATCAATCCTCTCGGACGTCCCATCGCGCAACTCGGCGCCATCAACGAATTCCAGAGCGCCGCCTCCAGCTATTACAACGGAGCTACGCTCTCCCTGAACCGGAGAGTAGCCCGCGGCTCTTACCTTCGACTCTCTTACACCTACGCTCATGCCATCGATGACGGCCAGGATGCTCTCGTCGCCGGGCAGCCTGCCACCGTCCAGAATTCTTACGTGCCCAGCGCCGAGCGCGGAGCCAGCGTAACTGACCAGCGCCAGCGTCTCGTCGCAGCATTCTCCACTGCACCGCACCCTTTTCATCGCGGCCACGAACTGCTCGGCCACATCTTCAATGACTGGAAAATTTCCAGCGTAGTCAACTACGGTACCGGACGGCCCTTCAACGCAACCGTCTCCGGCGATCCTAACCAGGACTCGAATGGCCTCAACGATCGCCTCCCCGGCTACCGCCGCAATGCTTTTACCGGACCCGACTACGCCACTGCCGACGCCCGCCTCACCCGGACACTGCGGCTCCACGAGCGCTATAAGCTCAATCTGGTCATCGAATCCTTCAACCTCTTCAACCGTGACAACCAGCGCGTCGCCATTACGTCTAACGGCATGGTCGCGAGCGCTACCACGTTCGTTCAGAATTCCGTCACCGCCAACATCGCTCCCTATCCCGGCTACTACACGCTTCCCAACAACTTCACCAAACCCAACGCCGCCTATGCTCCCAGGCAAATCCAACTAGCCATGAAATTCATCTTCTGACGCGGCCCGGCTCTGCCGTGGTCCCGGAAGAAGAAGAAGAATTGTCATTCCGACCGGAGCCTTGCCTTTCCCGCAAGGAAAGGGCAAGCGCAGTGGAGGAACCTGCTGTTTCTGTACGCAGCTGCACAAATCCGTCTCAAAATGATGCATATTTCCCACATTCGCCGCGCTCTACTGCACAAATTTCACCACTTCCCCTTGACTTACGCCTGAATCCTTGTAATAACTATTCGGTCCATCCGGACGGGTTTGGGGGTGTATTCGTTTGGCAGAAGTACGACTTCAAGAGGGCGAAAGCCTCGAGAATGCTCTACGCCGCTTCAAGCGCAAGGTGCAACAGGAAGACATTATCAAGGAGGTCAAGCGCCACTCCTTTTACCTGAAGCCCGGCGAGAAAAAGCGTGTAAAAGCCGCTCTAGCTCGCAAGCGGGCTCGCAAGAAAACGCGTAAAGAGCAGGACTAACGTAAGCAACAAAGTTGAAGCAAGAGAGTTGACGCAAAAAAGAGCCGCTCCTTCCCGGGGCGGCTCTGCTCAATCTGGCCCCCCACCCTTTGAGCTGCAGCAGGGATTTCATATCATCATTCTCCGGCATAAATAGCACGATAAGTTGTACCCACGCCCCTCCTGGGTGCGTGGCGGGCCGAGTCCAATGGGGCATTAAAAAGAGGGGGAGCAGTACACAACCTGTATTTTCGGGTGAACCGCCGCAGTTCCCTCCCCGCGGCTGGGTCGCGCGGAAACGGGCTGAAGGGAGCCATCCTCAAATGGAATTTCAGGACAAGGTGCTGAAGTGTATCGACTGTGGGAGTGATTTCATTTTCACTGCCGGGGAACAGCTTTTCTTTCACGACAAACAATTCAAAAACGAACCCAAGCGTTGCAAAGCTTGCAAAACCAAGCGGGTCTCGGTACTCGGCGCGCCCCCTGCGCCCGGACAGAATCACCGCTATACCAAAGTTGAAACTCAGGCGACTTGCTCGGGCTGCGGAAAACAGACAACCGTCCCTTTCCGTCCCACGCAAGGCCGACCAGTGTTCTGCCGGGAATGTTTCATGTCGCGCAGAACGGCGGCGTCGGCCTGATCCGCTCGCGGCAATCTGGGCAGGCAGTTTGGCCCAGGCAATGTGGCGCGACGCCCTCGCCCGCCGCTGTTGACTCTGTTCCGGATATTTTGTAGAAAACTTCGGCTGCCGCGCCACTCAGGCTGACGGCGCCGCCCTCGAACACCAGTTCGAGGAGCGCGGGCTGGCACGCGCCTCCTCTCCCGCAAAAGCTTCCGTCATCGTCCTAAATACTTGCAGCGTCACGGCTGCCGCGGACCAGGACGCACGCGCCGCCATTCGCAGAGTACGCCGCCAGAATCCTGAAGCACAAATTGTGGTGACCGGCTGCTACGCCCAGCGCGCTCCCGAGGAGATCGCTGCCCTGCCCGGCGTGAGTGTGGTCATCGGCAACTCGCATAAACATCAATTGGCGGAAATTGTGTCCGCTGGAAAGTTTGGGTGGCGCAATGCTTTCAGCGCTGCCATCGAGCCTGTCCATTCACCTAGGGCTTTAACCCCGGTGGGAGCAGCGTTCGTCCCACTGGCAACTCTCACCCAGGAATTCGGAAGCCGAGAGCCGGAAGCCGGAAGCCCGATCTTCGTCTCTGATATCTTCGCTCACACTGAACTGCTTGCCGCCCCAGTCTTCGATGCCGCAAACGAACGCACCCGCCCCAATCTCAAAATCCAGGATGGATGCGACAACCGCTGTTCGTTCTGCGTGATTCCCTACGTCCGCGGCCAAAGCCGCTCGCTAGCCATGGATCGCATCGTGCATGAAGTACATGCATTGGTCGACTCCGGCTATCGCGAAGTCGTGATCAGCGGAATTAATCTAGGCAGATGGGGAAGAGACCTTGCCGGCCTCCGGCTTCCGGCTCCCGGCTTTCGGACTTCGCTTACTAATTCACATTCACTTACGAATCCACGAGACGCCTTCCGGAAGCCGAGAGCCGGAAGCCGAAGGCCGTCTTTTGAGAATCTCCTCCGCGCCATCCTCTCCGAAACCACACTGGAGAAGCTCCGCATTTCTTCCGTCGAGCCCATGGACTGGTCCGACGAACTCATCGCTCTCGTCGCCTCATCCCCGCGCATCGCCAAGCACGCCCACGTTCCCATGCAGTCGGGCAGCGACGCCGTCTTGCGCCGGATGCATCGCAAATATCGTCCGTGGCACTATCGCGAAAAAATCGAGAAGATTCGCGCCGCCATGCCCACCGCCGCCATCGGAGCCGACGTAATGGTCGGATTCCCGGGAGAAACCGACGCCGAGTTTGCCGAGACGCGCCGCCTCATCCAAGAGCTCCCCTTCACCTACCTCCACGTCTTCACCTACTCCGCCCGCCCCGGAACCCCAGCCGCGTCGATGCCGAATCAAGTCCCCGTCCACATAGCCCGCGACCGCAACCGCATCCTGCGGGAATTAGCGAGCGAGAAAAAGTTGAAGTTCATGCGCAGCTTCATCGGCAAAGCAATCGACGCGATCACCCTAAACGTCACAGGCACCGACGAGTCCGGAGAATTCACCGAAGCCCTCACCGACAACTACCTGAAGCTGCGCCTGCACGGAAAGCACGAGCCAAACCGCTGGCTTGGTGCACGGGTTGGAGGTGTCTTGGATGGAGTTCTGGTGGGAGCTGAAGCCATCGTTCCGGCTGTCCCCGGTATCGCCCAGTCCACGATGAACCCGGCAACGACTGTGACAGCAAGATTGAGCTAGGTTCGGAACTCGCTGTCAGTTCTCCGCGTTGTTTGTAAGTGGCAAATTTCCCACGATGCTCGCTGCCTTTTCGTCCCATAGATTCGGCCCTGAAAACACAAAAGGCGCATGCCCGGAGGCTGCGCCTGTAGTTCCCTTCAGAATTTTTAGTCTATATATCTATTTTATCAATTTGAGGCAGGCAGACCGGAAAAATTCCTAAGTTTATATTTCCTTTGCTGCAAAGTAGATAGCTCGAAACGGGCTCTTTACCCCTCTTGACAAGATTTGGGCTGGAGCGCGTTTCCGGGGGAGTTTGGCTCACGCGGGGGCCGGAGGAGCCTGAGATCTTTCGCTTCGACTGAAAGGCGGCTCCTCTCAAGATGACGCCGCCGACGCTGGGAAGACATTGCCATGAACCGGAACGGCGGCGCAGCCCGGCTCGGTGCTCGCAAGACAATCGCCGCGCCTGTTTTTTCGCCGGGACTATAATTGGCGCACCCATGTCTCTGGCCCCCGGCACTCGGCTTAGTCAGTATGAAATTCTCTCGTCTCTTGGGGCGGGCAGCATGGGAGAGGTGTACCGGGCGCGCGATTCGCGGCTGGAGCGCGAGGTCGCCATCAAAGTTTTACCCGAACTGGTTTCTGCCGATCCGGACCGGCTGCATCGCTTCGAGGTAGAAGCCAAGGCTGCGGCGGCGCTGAATCATCCCAACATTCTTGCGGTCTATCAGATGGGAACTTACGCGGGCGTCCCTTATCTGGTCTCGGAACTTCTGGAAGGCAAGACATTGTCTGAAAGTATCCGGCGCGGGCCACTGCCGGTGCGCAAGTCGATTGAGTACGGGGTGCAGATTGCGCACGGACTCGCGGCCGCTCACGAAAAAGGAATTGTCCATCGCGATCTCAAGCCCGACAACCTGTTCGTAACCAAAGACGGTCGCATCAAGATCCTCGATTTTGGTCTCGCGAAAGTTTTGCAACCGAAAGAATCCCCGGTCAGTGCAGTGACGATCACGCTGCCCGGCGTGGCCATGGGCACGATGGGCTACATGTCTCCCGAGCAAGTGCGCGGATTGCCCACCGACCACCGCACCGACATTTTCGCCTTTGGCGCAATCCTCTACGAGATGGTGATGGGCAAGCGGAGTTTTGAGAGGCCCACGTCAGCCGACACGATCAGCGCCATTCTGAACGAAGAACCTCCGCCGTTATCCGAGCTTGCGCCGGAAACGCCGGTGGCGCTGCAGCGAGTCATACTGCGTTGCCTCGAGAAGAATCCGGAGCAACGGTTTCAGTCTGCGTCGGACCTGGCCTTTGCGCTGACAGCGCTATCCGATCCTGGAACTTCGGCTCCCACGGGAAAGTATGGGACAGGAATCCAGCCAGCAAAAAAAGACGCTTCGGGAAGAACCGGCGCAGGCGAGCCGAGTCAATCGCGAACCGCGCTCTTTGTAGCAGGCCTTTTGCTGGTCGTGGGTCTAATCGTGCTGGCTTATTTTGCTATGCAGCCCGCAGCTGCTCCCAGGATTTCAAATTATGTTCAGCTCACGCATGATGGCCAGCCCAAGTCGCTGTTGGGCACAGATGGATCGCGCATCTATCTGGGCGTGGGTGTAGGAAGTTCGGCAAGCTTTACGTCTCATGGCATCGCGGAAATGTCGGTTGCAGGCGGCGATCCGAAAAGGACGGCGATCATGCCCTCTCCTGACATGGTGCCCGTGGACTTATCGCCGGCCGGATCGGAACTGCTGGTAGTCGACGGACGGGGGGCTCCTCCGCGCGGGCCGCTCTGGAGTATTCCAATATTGAGCGGCTCACCGCGCCGGCTGGGCGAGACTGCGGGAGAAACTGCAGCATGGTCCGCGGACGGCAAGCTGCTGGCCTATAGCAATCTGGGAGATTTGTTCGTCGCGAACGCGGATGGGAGTCAGCCGCGCAAACTGCTGGCGGTGAAGGGAGACATCAAGAATCGGTTCGACAGCACCGAGAGCGCAGGAAATGTCGGCCAGCAGTTGCTGTGGGAGGTCTCTGCGACTGGTGGGGAGCCGCATCGATTGCTGGCGGGATGGCATGATCCGCCTGCCGAGTGTTGCGGCAAGTGGACCGCAGACGGCAAGTATTTTGTCTTTCAATCGAACAATCAGATTTGGGCGCTGGCGCGAAAAGGAGGCTTTCTTTCTTCGGAACCTAAACCGCTTCCAGTCACTGCCAGCCCGCTGTCAATGTCCACGCCACTTCCCGGCAAAGATGGCAAAAAGCTGTTCCTGATCGGACAGACATATCGTGGCGAACTGATGCGCTACGACGCGAAGCCTGCCCAATTCTCAAACTTTCTTGGCGCGATATCCGCGGAATACGTTGCCTTCTCGAAGGATGGCCAGTGGGCTACGTATGTTTCGTATCGCGAAGGCTCATTGTGGCGCAGCAAGCTGGATGGAAGTGAGCGCCTGCAGCTGACTTATCCGCCGATGTATCCCGTGCTGCCGCGCTGGTCGCCCGATGGCAAGAACATCATCTTCTTCGAATTTGCGGTGGGTGCGACCAAGCCGGCGAGAATCTATGAGGTATCGGCGGATGGCGGAAGTCCCAGGCAGCTGTTGCCGAACGATCCGCGCCAGCAACTGGACCCGAACTGGTCGCCGGATGGAAGCAAGATCGTCTTCGCGAACGAATCGAACGATCCATCGTCGGCAATTCACGTACTGGACCTGGCGAGTGGCCAGATCTCTGATCTGCCTGATTCGCAAGGGCTCTATTCGCCGCGATGGTCTCCGGATGGCCGCTATGTTTCGGCGTTCTCGGCAGACTCGATGAAGCTTCTGCTATTTGATTTTCAAACCAGGAAATGGGCCGAATTGGCGAACGGCTCGTTGAGCTGGCTGAATTGGTCGCATGACGGGCAGTACGTTTATGTCCTGGATTATCGGGGAAAGAATGCGGTCGTGAGGATTCGCGTGAGCGATCGTAAGACCGAGCAAGTAGTCGACCTGAAGAATTTCTCGACCACCGGGCGCTATGGCGGGGCTCTTTCTCTCGCTCCTGACGATTCGCCCCTGCTGCTTCGCGATACCGGCAGCCAGGATGTCTACTCCGTGGACTGGGAAACACCTTAGCAGGCTGCAAAAAAATCGCCGTACCAGCGACGGCGACCTTCAGCGGCTAGGCTTTCTTGGAAGGATCCTCGAGACGTTGTTCCTTGTTTTCGAGAAGGTTATTGAGTTCCTGAACGAGCTTCACAAATTTTTCGTGATCCTGTTCTTTCTCGATCAGCTCGCACAGAGCGTTCATGCGTTCACGTTCGTCAGGGGTCATAGTTGTCTTACGAGTGCGCGGGAAATACTTAAATATCAGAAAGGCATTCGTCAAGCGTAAACTGATGACTTTTTTGTAGTTACAACTACGGAGTGTCTGTAAGTTCTTGAGGTTTAGATACTTAGGCGTCGCCGATTTTGTGATGCAAGGGACTTATCCGTTGGTCGGCACGGTCCGACGTTCTTCAGAAGCCTGACCGTGCAGGAATTGTCTTGCGGCGCGGGTTCTTAAGCGCTCAAGTTTTTCGTGAATAGCCGCGAGAAGTTCCTGAAGGATGGAATCGACCTCGCCCTCGGGCGCACCATTGATTTGGGTGGACAAATAGCGGATGCGGTCGTCGAGTCGGCGCGTGTGCATGCGAGGTGGAGCGCAAGGTGTGGGCGCCGCCGCCATGATGATGCCCTATTTTATTAAATTGCGCGATACCGTACATACTGTAGACCGCTATGGTTCTTTACCAGACCACAACCATCCATTTGCAGGCTTTCGATGGAATGCGGGGCAGCTAAGCTCCAAATCGCTCGGCCTTGCGAGCCTTTGCTCTGGCAGCTTCCTCTTCCCGGTTCTTCGGTGGCGCGGCGGTTGCGAGCGAGTGGAGCAGGCGGCTTGAAATAGTAGCGACTTCATCGACCGCCGCCTGGAATGAAGCTTCGTTGGCCTTGGATGGCTTGTTGAAGCCGGTGATCTTGCGAACGAACTGAAGCGAGGCGGCCCGAACCTCATCGTCGGTGACCGGGGGATCAAAGTTGAACAGCGTTTTAATATTTCGGCACATATTTTTCAGGACCCCATTTATCTTCCAAGAATAAATTTTCATCAGTCAAGATTCAAGGCATGCGCTGGTGTTAGCGCGGCTTTTCAGGCGAAGAAGGATTTCGGGCGGAGCGACGCGAGGTGGTGCGCGGGAGATCCCTGCGCCCGCTGAAAAACGCGGGACGTCCGGGATGGCTGATCCTAGTTGGGGATGACACTGGTTCGGGATGACATCCTGGAAGATGCAAACTGGAAGATGCAAACTGCCCTCCACCCCTGGCAGTGGCTGAGAAGGCCAATTGTGTGGGCTGGGTAGGCGAATCGACATGCTATAATTCTTTACTCTCAGCCGCTTAGAGTTACGGAGGACAGTATCGATAAACGTTTTATCCGCACCAACGATCGTATTCGGGCGCGTGAAATCCGCGTGATTGACGATGAAGGGCAGCAGCTTGGAATTATGCCGCCTTTTGAAGCCATCAGGAAAGCCCGCGAAAAGAATCTGGACCTGGTTGAGATTTCGCCTACCGCGCAGCCTCCCGTGTGCCGCATCATGGATTACGGGAAGTATCTCTACCAGCAGGAAAAGAAAGAGCGCGAAGCCAAGAAGCACCAGAAAACGATTACCGTAAAAGAGGTCAAGTTCCGCATTAATGTGGATGACCACGATTACGAAACCAAGAAGAATCACGTGCTGCGCTTTTTGGATGAAGGCGACAAGGTCAAGGCAACGATTTTCTTCCGTGGACGCGAAATGACGCGCACCGGACTGGGCCGCCAAATATTGGAGCGGCTGATTAAAGACGTGGAACCGCATAGTATTGTGGAGTTCCGTCCCCGGCAGGAAGGCAATACGCTGCACGCGATTCTGGCACCGAAAAAGACGGACAAGGAACGAGAGAAGGAAAGGCAGAAGGCCGAAAAGGCTGCGGCGCAAAGTGCGCCCAGTCCAAGCGCTGTCGCGGCGCAGGTCGCCAAGCCCGCATCGTAGCCCGAAGAGAGTCGATTCATAATCATCGCAATTGGCAATTAGCACTTGGCATTTAGCCAGTCGGAGAATGCCTGCGGATGTTTTTTCGTGCTAAATGCTAATTGCCAAATGCTAATAGCTGAGGTTCTATGCCGAAACTGAAAACGCACAAAGGCGCTGCCAAGCGCTTCAAATTAACCGGAACCGGGAAAGTGAAGCGGGGGCGATCGCACCTGCGCCACATCCTGACATCGAAGAGCAAGAAACGAAAACGGAATCTGGGATCGCCTGCGCTGGTCAGCGAAGGGGATAAGCGCAAAGTAAAGCGCATGATTCCGTACCAGTAGAAGCGATTTCGGATTTTAGATTGCAGATTTCAGATTGCAGGACACCGCGAAAGCAGGTTCTCAAGCTGAATCTAAATCTTCAATCTGTGCTTCAGGCGCGTGAAGAGGTCAGAGAATTGCCGCCAGGCGAATCTTCCTTACCTTCAGCCGCCGTTAACGTGAAACTAAAAAGGAGAACACAATGCCTCGTGTAAAACGCGGAACGAAACGCCGCGCCAAACGCAAAAAAATATTAGACCGCGCAAGCGGTTACTTCCTTACTAAATCGAAGCTGTACCGCTCCGCGAAAGAAGCGGTAGAGCGTGGGCTGAAGTTTGCCTACTCCGGACGCAAGCAGCGCAAGCGCCAGTACCGCTCGCTGTGGATCGTCCGCATCGGCGCCGCTGCCAAGCTGAACGGGATGAGCTACAACCAGTTCATCCACGGCTTGAAAGTTGCGGGGATCGAACTCGACCGCAAGATTCTGGCGGACCTGGCGGTGAAAGATCCGGCAGGGTTTGCCAGTCTGACGACGCAGGCGAAAACGGCGATTGGCGGGGCGGCGTAGGGCTTTCGGCTATCAGCTACCAGCTTTCAGCTTGAAGAAAAGAGCGGCTACTTCCTGAGGAGGGCACGGCTTCCAGCCGTGCTGTGTACGGCTAGTTTTTAGCAAGCGAGGAATCTGCCGTGGACGCTACCGCACCGTGGTGGAAATTCCCTGCAACGGCACCAGTTGCGTGTGGCTGAAAGGGGTCCTTCGACTCCGCAAACCGATTCGCCTTTTTGCGAATCGGTTTACTTCGCTCAGGATGACAATTCTTTAGAGAGCGTACCAAAAATTGCCATACACCGTTCCCAAACTTACCGACTATTCGGCGGCGGCGCTGGAGAAGGCTGCGGGCGAGTGCATTGCCGCTTGTGCGGGAGAAGCTGCCGAAGTTCACAGTGATGCGGAACTGAAGGCGTTTCGCGACCGCTGGATGGCCCGGAAGAATGGAATCCTGACGCAGATCAACGACCTATGGCTGAAGGGCGCGCCGAAAGAGGCGAAGCGTGAAGCGGGAATTCGCGTCAATGAATTGAAGGCGCGGATTACTGAGCTTGTGGAAAGCGCCCACATTGGCGGCGGAAACTCGGACTCGCTCGCAGCCGATCGCGTCGACATCACTCTGCCTGGCGTGAAGCGTCCTATCGGCGCCGAGCATCCTGTCATCAAGACGATGCATGAGATCGTGGGCGTGTTCCAGAAGCTCGGGTATTCCGTCGCGGAGGGGCCCGTCGTCGAGACGGATTACTACAATTTCGAGGCGCTGAATTTTCCGCCGAATCATCCGGCGCGGGATACGCAGGATACGCTGTTCATTGCGGGGCAACAGTCGAAGCCGCAACGGGAACGGCTGCTGCTGCGCACGCATACGTCTCCAGTGCAGATACGGACGATGGAGAAGATGCGGCCGCCGCTTCGTATTGTGATTCCGGGGACGGTGCATCGCAACGATCCTCCGGATGCGAGCCACTCGCCGATGTTTCATCAGATCGAAGGGCTCGCTGTCGACACCAACATCACATTCGGCGATTTGAAGGGGACGCTCGATCACGCCATGAAGGCGCTGTTCGGGTCGTCGGTGAAAACGCATTTCCGGCCTTCATTCTTCCCTTTCACCGAGCCCAGTGCCGAACTGTACGTGACCTGCTTCATTTGCGGGGGCAGCGGCAAGCGCGGGGCGGACCCGTGCCGTCCGTGCAAGCAGACGGGTTGGATTGAAGTGCTGGGCTGCGGGATGGTTGATCCGAATGTGTTCGAGTTCGTGAAGGACAACGGATATGACCCGAGGAAGGTTTCGGGATTTGCATTCGGCATGGGCGTGGACCGGCTGGCGCTGCTGAAGTATGGGGTGGATGATATTCAGTTGTTCTTTCAGGGAGATGTGCGGTTCTTGCAGCAGTTCGGGTGAAAATTGTCATCCTGAGCGAGGACTTGCTTCACGCGAGTGAAGCAAGTCCTCGCTCAGGATGACAGAGCTTGAGAAATGAAACTTTCTCCACAATGGATTCGCGACTTCGTCGATCTTACGGTTGACGACCGGCGGCTGGCTGAGGACTTGACCAACGTTGGAATTTCGGTCGAGGGCATCAGCGGGGCGGGTGCAGATACTGTGTTCGAGATGGAGATTGGGACGAATGGTCCGGATGCGATGAATCATTACGGCGTCGCGCGGGAGGGGGCTGCNNNNTCAGTTCTCAGCTCTCAGCCAAACCCTCAAAGGATGGGCCGTTCCCGATTACCATCGAGGAACCTGCTCTTTGTCCGCGATTCTCCGCGCGGGTGATTCACGGCACGACGATCAAACCTTCTTCTGAGAAGATTGCGCGGCGGCTGCGATTACTGGATCAGCGGCCCATTTCGAATGCGGTCGATGCAACGAACTATGTCCTGTGGGAGATGGGTAAGCCTACGCACGTCTTCGATATGGACCTGCTCGAGGGCGGGCAGATCATCGTTCGCAAAGCGCGCGACGGCGAGACGCTAAAGACTCTTGATGGGGTCGAGCGCAAGCTGAGTTCTGAAGATTTGGTTGTGTGCGATGCGAACAAACCTGTGGGCCTGGCGGGAGTGATGGGCGGCTACGACACGATGATCACGGAGAAGACGCGGAACATCGTGATTGAGTCGGCATGGTGGGATCCGGGCATTGTGCGCAGGATGTCGCGGCGGCACGGGTTGCACACCGATGCTTCGCACCGCTTCGAGCGCGGCGCGGATTTCGAATCGACCGTACCGTCGTGCGATCGAGTGGCGCAGATGATTCTGGAATCGGGCGGAGGAGAACTGGCGGGCGAGGTGGTCGACGTGGTGTCGATGAGAATGGATCTCGCTCCGATCGTACTGCGAGTTGCCGAAGTGCGCAGGATCCTGGGCGGGAGCCTGGAACGGGGAGTGATTTTCCGTCTGCTGAAGCGACTGGGATTCACGCTGATTCCAGAAGGCCAGGACGACGCGCAATTTCGAGTTCACATACCGAGCTGGCGGCTTGACGTGGAGCGCGAAATTGACGTGATTGAAGAAATCGCGCGGCTGCACGGGTATGACAAATTCGAAAACACGTTGCCGGCTTACAGCGGCGCCGTGGTCGAACTTCCCCATGCGGCGATGGATGCGGCTTTCCGCCAGAGAAGTCTTGCGCTGGGTTACAACGAAGCACTGTCGCTGACATTTATTTCGCACGCCGATGCCGAGAAGTTCTCTTCGTCATCGCGGGTACTGGAGCTGGAAAATCCGCTGAGCGAGGAAGCGTCTGTCATGCGGACGTCGCTGGCGCCGGGCATGCTCGATATGCTGGCGTGGAATTTGAATCGCGATGTCGCAGATGCGCGCCTGTTTGAAATCGGCAGCATCTATGAGCTATCGGAAGGCGAGCGCAGAGAGCCGAGGCGCGCCTGTCTCGGAGCGACTGCGGCGGCAGTGCGCGAATCTTTGCCGTTGGGCAGCGCTCTCGATGTGAGCAAGGGGGAACATGCAGCGGCGGCCGAAACGTTCCGCGGATTCAAGGGTGATGTGGAGAATCTGCTGGCCGCATTTGCGGGATGCATAAGTTACGATCGGGATACGCAGGATTATTTCCATCCTGGCCGGTCGGCGCGTGCACTCGTGAATGGCGTGGCGGTGGCGCAGTTCGGGCAGATCCATCCGGCAGTTGTGGCGTCGCGCAAATTGCGCCAGGACGTATTTCTCGCAGAATTCGATCTCGAGCGTTTGTACGAGATCGGACTGCGACGGGTAAAGTTCTCAGCGCTGGGGAAATACCCGGGGGTGGAGCGCGATTTCTCGTTTGTGGTTGGCAATGAGCTTTCCTTTGAGCAGATGCGGAAGGCGGTCGCGGACCTGGGCATTGCCGAGTTACGCGAGTTCCGTCCCGTGGAGATTTTCCGGGGCGGCTCGATTCCGGCAGGAAAATACTCGGTCTTGCTACGGGTACGTTTTCAGTCTGCCGACCGAACGCTGCGGGAGGATGAAGTGGCGCAATGGTCAGGCAAAATCGTCGCAGCACTGACAGGACTGGGCGGGGTGCAGAGAGCCTAGCTTTATTGCTTAAGCTTGTTGCTGAAGTTCGAGTACCTCATACTGCGACATCCGCTGAGTAGTTTCTAACCTTCTTCTTTTTTCTGTCTTCTGATTATCGCGGATCGCGTGTGCCTTCACGTTATGTGGTTTCGCCGCCGATAGTAAGGAACGTGAGAAAAACTTCCGGCAGACAAGCTGCGGCGGCTGCTCCTGCGAGAGACGTGAAGCCGCTGCGGTATGTGGCGCGGCAACCGATCTTCGACCGCGAAGAAAAAGTGTTCGGCTACGAACTTCTATTTCGGGACGGACTGGAAAATGCGTTCCACGGTGACACGGACGAAGCATCGCGGGCCACATTGGACCGATCGTTGTTGATGGGGCTCGACATACTGTGCGACGGACGCCGGGCTTTTGTGAACTGCACGCGGGATACGCTGATCAAGGGACTGGTCACGCTGCTACCGTCGACGACAACGGTGGTGGAGATATTGGAATCAGTACCCGCTGATCCGGACGTGCTGGCGGCCTGCCAGAGTTTGAAAGAAGCCGGGTACATGATTGCGCTGGACGATTATGTAGCCAACGATCCGCGCGAAGCATTGGCCGAGATGGCGGACAT
>QIAK01000043.1:14232-14792 GCA_003225515.1 Acidobacteriota bacterium
GCGTTGTCGCATGCTGGCGGAAAAAATAGAAACTCAGGCGGAGTTTCTGCGGGCGAAGGATCAGGGGTTCGTCTATTTTCAGGGCTTTTTTTTCCGCCGTCCCGAGATGATGAACACGCGGGATATGCCGGCGAACCGGATGAATTATCTGCGCATGCTGCAGGAGGTGTCCCGCCCGGAATTGAATTTGAAAGAACTGGAAAATCTGGTTAAAGCCGAAGCGTCGGTGTGCTACCGCCTGCTGCGGTATCTGAATTCTGCAATTTTTGGATTCCAGAGCGAAATTCATTCGGTGCGTCATGCCCTGTCGGTTCTGGGTGAGGTGGACGCCCGCCGGTGGGTGCGGCTGGTAGCGGCGGTTGGGGCAGGACAGGAAAAGACCAGCGACCTGGTGCTCTCGGCGCTGGTGCGGGGCAGATTTGGGGAGTTGCTCGCACCCCATGTAGCCCACGGTAAGTCCGATCTTTTCTTACTTGGCCTGCTCTCGCTGGTCGATGCGATGCTGGAAATGCCAATGACTGAGGTGCTGGAGAGAATTCCGTTGGATCATCCTACGAAAG
>QIAK01000043.1:14898-24170 GCA_003225515.1 Acidobacteriota bacterium
TGGCAGGCACAGCGGTGGGCGAGAGAGGTTTCAACCGAGGGTTGAATGCCTGCCGTGCGACGCCAGGCCATGCCCCTCTGTGCAAAACGTGGGCGGGATGGGCTTGCGCAGCGCGGCAAGGGCGAGTAACATAAAGGTGTTCTCATTAGGCCGCGTTCCCGCGTAGGCCTTCCGCGCCAGCCGATCCGAGGCGGCGCCTACGGATCCGATAAACGGAACTCGATAGAAGTCTAAGACTAAAAGGTTTCATTCTCGAATAGCGGTTTGTATCAAGAGTTGGGGTTTGTTCCATAGTGTGCCCAGTCGCTGCCCGCAACTACGTAGACATGATTCTGTGTGCCGGGCGGAGCTTTGTCCGGAGAGCGCGACTGGCGGGCCATTGACATTCTGTAAAATTCCGCAACCCATGCGAAAACATTTGCGAGGACTATGAACGCAGGACCAGGAAGACCCTCCGGCGGTGGTGGAGGGGGAAGACGAAGGCGGCGCGGCCGCCGTCCACATAACCAGCGCGGACAACGGCCCGGACCGGGCCTGAGCCGGGAAAATAAAGACGGCATCTACACCGCACCCATGGACCATAGCTACCGCGCTGCTATGGGCGGCGGCAACAACAACGGCCACAAAGGCGGACGCCAGCGGCCGGGGTTTGGAGCGCAATACGCGCAGCCCGACCCGGAACCGTTGCCGGCGGGTGGCGAGGATACGAACTCGCGCATCTTCGCCTTTATCGAGGACCTGTTCTTCATGGCGAAGATTCAGGAAACCGCGCGCAAGCTCAATGTGAAAGTTGAGTTCGTGAAGACCGATAAAGATCTGATGGAAAAGATGCAGCAGAACGGCGACGAGAAGCCGTCGCTCATTATTTTCGACCTGAACAATAACAGCGTAAAGCCGTTGACCCTGATCCCTAAACTGAAAACCAAGCTGAAAAAGGGAACGTCGATCATCGGTTTTCTGTCACACGTGCAGGGCGATTTAAAGCAGAAGGCGCACGAAGTGGGATGCGACATGGTCCTGCCGCGTTCAGCGTTCTCGCAGAACCTGCCGCAGTTGTTACGGCGGCACGGCGCGCCCGAGGATGTCGAGCCAACCGTTCAATAAGAGGTCTCTCGCGATAAACTAGCCTGGGGGCCAGGTGAGCGGCCGTCCGCCGAGCAGGTGTACGTGAAGGTGGAAGACCGACTGCCCTGCGCCGGGGCCGACGTTGAGTACAGTGCGGTATCCCTGCTCGATCTTGCGCTCCCGCGCAATCTGGGCTGCTGCGAGGTGGCAGCGCCCGATTAGTTCGGCATCGCCGGCTTCAGCTTCTTTCAATCCTGCAAAATGCTTTTTGGGAATGATGAGAACGTGCGTAGGCGCTTGGGGATTCGTATCTTCGAAGGCGAAAACGTGGTCGTCTTCGTAAACCTTTTTAGTCGGGATGTCCGCGGCAATGATGCGGCAGAAAATACACTTGGGGTCGCTCATGATTTTCTAAGTGTCCATCGGAGTGCGGGTGCGGTCAAGAGCGGCGACGAAAACAGATTTTCTGCAGGCCAGCAGGAATATTAAGAGTGCCGCCTCTGACGAGCTAATCCAAGCGCACCAGGAAGACTCCGCCTTCCGGAGTTTCGGTTTCCGCCGCGAGTTTTTGGGCGCGCTCATGGTTGTCGTCGCGCACGCGCACGCGCACCCACCAATCTCCCGCGGGACTCGCAAAGCACAACACTTTTGCGGTGCGATATCGCCGCTGGAGGTGATTGGCAATTTTTGTCGCGGCGGGCTCGTGAGGGAATCCGCCAATTTGCACCGCCCATTTTCCCGCCGAGCCCTCGGATGCCGGGGACTCCATTAACTCAACTTTTACTTCGGCCACGCCGGGCTGCCACACATCCAGTTTTCGCGCGGCGGCGAGGGAAAGATCGAGCACGCGCCCGCGAATAAAGGGTCCGCGGTCGGTAATGCGCACCAGCGCCGTGGCGCCTGTCTTGACGTTGGTGACGCGCACGATCGAGCCGAGCGGATAAGTGAGGTGGGCCGCTGTCATGGCATGCATGTTGTAGATTTCGCCATTCGACCCGCGCCGGTTGTGATAGGGAGGTCCGTACCAGCTGGCAAGTCCGGTCTCGGTAGCCAGAGGCTTGGCGCCGGCAGTCAGCGTGGGCTCGGCAAGATCCGCCTCGGCCGCCTCTTCTTGCTTAGGTTTAGTTGCCGGAATATTCCCGGCTGGGCGTGGCGCGGTTGATTCGGTGGTTGAGGCCGGCGGAGGAGGTGGGGGGACGTCGACGCGCGCCTGCCTGGGATGGCCGCAGCCACTCAATAGCAAAATCAAAATGAAAATCGTGAATAGCATAGCGAAGCGGCGAAGCGCGCTGATGAATCGTTGGACCGGGTGCACTACTTGGGCGGATGGTGCTGCTGCTCCATATAGTCGGCGAATTCCGTAAGTTTTTGCGAGGCCACCCGCAGCGCCTTGGTAGAGTGCGTCCGCACCGCCGGGACCACCTCGTCGTTGAGGTACTTGATAAATTCTGGGATCTCTTTTTCCAGGCGTTCGGCGGCGTCGCCGATGGTTTGGCTGACGCGGGCGGAAGCACCTTCTACCTTGCGGTTGAAATCGCTCATGCTGCTCCTCATCACGAACTGGCGTGAATGGAATCACGCTATCTTGCGGATGCTGGCTCCGCTATTATTTCGTGCCCTCGGGCCGGGGTCAATGGGAACGCACCGGTGCGCCCCATCAGGATAACCCTAGACCTAATGTAGAATGCGGGCTCCGGCGATGACTTCTACCAAAATCAAATCGCACATTGCGATGCGAGATCACGGATTGCGCGAGCAGAGCTTTCGCACGCAACTGCTTTCCTGGTATGGCGCGCATGCCCGCAATCTGCCCTGGCGCGAGAGCCGCGATCCGTACCGGGTGTGGGTGTCGGAAATCATGCTACAGCAAACACGCGTAGCGGCCGTGATTGCGCACTATCACGAATTTTTGCGCAGATTTCCGAGCGTGGAAAAGCTCGCGCGGTCGCGAGAGGCGACCGTGCTGGCGGCATGGAGTGGGCTTGGATATTACCGGCGCGCTCGAATGCTGCGTGCTGCGGCGAAAGTTGTGGTGAGGGAACGGGATGGAAAGTTTCCAGCGACTGCCGAGGAATTGCGCATGCTCCCCGGTGTCGGGCGCTATACGGCTGCGGCGATTGCCAGCATTGCATTTCGAGAACCGGTTGCGGTGGTGGATGGAAACGTGGAGCGCGTCTTGCAGCGATTTTCAGGGCGGCATCTGGCTGGGGAAGATTTCTGGGATGCGGCTGAGCATTGGTTGGATCGCGAGCGTCCCGGGGATTTCAATCAGGCTCTGATGGAGTTAGGGGCTACGGTTTGCACACCACGCACTCCGGCGTGTTTGACGTGTCCGGTAATTGACTTGTGTGCCACTCGCGGAGAGCTCGCGAATTTGAAGAAAACAGCGCGTCAGAAAAAACGGGAGATTCATTGCGCGTTGAATATTCGCGATGGCTCGGTCCTTCTAGTGCAGCGTGCGCGGGATGCGCGACTGATGGCGGGGATGTGGGAGTTACCGGAGATTCACGCCGGGGCTAAAGCCCGGTCCAATGGATCAGGCGAAATCGCAGCGCTGAAAGCGCAGCGCCACCCAAAAGCAAAGGGCGGCGGCAATGCCGAGGGCTGCTTCACGCTCAAGCACTCGATCACGGTGACGGATTACACAGTGCGGGTCTGGCGGATGTCTGCGCCGCCCCACGATGGAGGCAAATGGTTTCAGGTCGAGAGGCTTGCGCACGTGGCGCTTACGGGGCTGGCGCGGAAAATTCTGCTTAGAGCGGGTGTCATCGCTAACCCGCGCCAGAAATACAACAGTCCCTCAATCATGTTGTAATCACTGTGGATACGCTGTGTACTTGCGATCCCGAGGTCCGCATAACACGTATCAAATGGCGTTCCGCAAAATGTCTTTACCTTTGGCGATGCGGGTCTCGGGTGATCGATGTCCAATGAACTGCTCAATCATTCAAATCGGATCACTTCTTCCCATCCAAATCGCGAAACTGTCATCTAATAACTAAGCTAAGAGGCACACTGGCTGGAGGACGAACGATGGCGGCACTGGTAACCGGAACGAAGGCACCCGAATTTTCATTGAAGACCTTAGAGGGCAAGCAGTTTTCGCTGAGTGCGGAGTTGGCGCGCGGGCCCGTGGTACTGGTTTTTTTCAAGGTGTCGTGTCCGACTTGTCAATATGCACTGCCATTTTTCGAGCGGCTGCACAAGATCTACGAACGTAAAGGCGTGACCGTGGTTGGTGTTTCGCAGAATGGGGCTAAAGATACCGCGGCATTCAACCAGGAATTCGGCGTCACCTTCCCCGTGCTGCTCGACGATACACCGTCGTATCCGGTATCGAATGCCTACGGGCTGACCAACGTTCCGACAATCTTCTGGGTCGCACAGGATGGCGAGATTGAAGTTTCCAGCGTAGCCTGGGTCAAAGCGGATTTCGAACAGATCAATCGCAAGATGGCCGAGATCGGTAAGCTTCCTTCCGCAGCGGTGTTCAAGCCGGGGGAAGACGTGCGGGACTTCCGCGCTGGTTGAGGGTCGAAGAACTAGCGCCGGTCGGCGCGTCGGCAAGAGTAAAACTCAACCTGTTTCTTGCGGAGACTCCCGGGCGGCACGTTCCGGTAGTGATTGCACTCTCGTGCGCCGGAACGCGGCAGTTCTCGTATAGCTCTCGCCATACCCTCCTTTACAATTCACACAGACTTCAAAAAAACAGGCTTCCAGCGGGCGCGCCGCTTTGTTGGGGAGAAACCTATCTATGCGAGGAATGCTGAAAGCGGTTTCGGCGTGTCTGCTGGTGTGCGCCAGCCTGCTCGCCTGGGCTGATGGGGGGGCGGGCGGCTCCAAGGGCGCGAAGAGTACGCCGTCGGTGAAGTTACCCGGTCCGGCGTTTGCGGCGCTTGAGACGATCACTCCTGACCACATTCGATGGCACGTCCGCTATCTGTCTCACGATCTTCTGGAAGGCCGTGGGACGGGCCAGCGCGGCGGAGACCTTGCCGCGGAATATATGGCAACCCAGTTTGCGGAATACGGCCTCAGGCCAGCAGGCGATCACGGAACATACATGCAGAAGGTGCCGCTGGTCGGGATCACGACCCTGTCCGAAACGCAGTTCACATTGGTTCCAAAGCAGGGCGAAGCAATGAATCTGCGGCCTCTCGACGAATTTGTCGCTTATGACCAGACTCAGCAATCGCAGTCTGATGTGGATGCAGATATTGTTTTTGTGGGATATGGAATTGAGGCGCCGGAATACAACTGGGACGACTACAAGAACACTGACGTGCGCGGCAAAGTTCTGCTTATGCTGGTGAACGAACCTCCGTCCGACGATCCCAAATTCTTCAAAGGCAAGGCGCTCACCTACTACGGCCGCTGGACTTACAAATACGAAGAAGGTCTGCGAAGAGGCGCAGTGGGAGTGATCCTGGTCCATCAGACACAGATGGCCAGCTATCCGTGGGAGGTGGTGCGGAACTCCAATTCGGGCGAGAAGTCGTTTCTGAAAATCGAAGGACCGGCCCTGAAAATCGCTTCGTGGGTACAGCTGGATGTGGCGGCGAGGCTGGCATCGGCATCGGGCATGAATCTGGAAAAAATGATGAAAGACGCCCAATCGCGCGACTTTCATCCGGTGAACATGAAGGCGAAGCTGAAGGCACGGATGGTGAGCAAGGTGCGGAATTTCGAATCCAACAATGTAGTCGCGATGCTGCCGGGCTCCGACCACAAATCGGATGAAGCGGTCATCTATACCGCGCACTACGATCATTTCGGTATTCGCCCTGATATGCCGGGCGACAACATTTTCAATGGCGCGGACGACAATGCCACGGGATGCGGCATCCTGCTGGAAGTTGCGCGGGCCTTCGGAAGCTCAGCGCAGAAGCCGCGACGATCAATTATCTTTGCGGCCGTTACGGCCGAGGAGCAAGGCCTGCTCGGATCAGAATATCTGGGGAAGCATCCGCCGGTTGCGGCAGGAAAAATTACGCTGGACTTGAACTATGACGATGTGAAGCCGCTGGGAGCGCCGGAAGAAGTAGAGGTCTCAGGGGCAGAGCGGACCACGTTTTATCCATCGGTGGAGGCGACTGCGAAAGAGTTCAGGTTGGCGATCCGTCCTGATGCGCGCCCCGAGGCCGGGCAGTTCTACCGCTCCGATCATTTCAGCCTGGCGCGAGTGGGCATCCCATCTTTTTCGATTAATGAAGGAATGAAGTACAAGGGGCACGCCGAAACTTGGGGCCTTGAGCAAGAACGAGATTACGTCGAGAAGCATTATCACCAGCCCAGTGATGAATACCATCCCGAGATGGATTTTGTCGGGGACTCGGCAATGGCGCGGTTTGGATTTGCCCTGGGCTGGGAGGCCGCCAGCCTGCCCAAACGAATCGAGTGGCAGAAGGGCGACGAATTCGAAGCCGCACGAATGAAGAGCGGCGGGAAGTAATCCTTTCGAAAAGCCGCCAACCACAGAGGGTACGAAGGATCACGAAGAACCTCGTTTGGTGGATTTCCTATGTGCGACTTCGTGGTTAATGCTTTACGCCTAAGCCAGTAACCGAGGTAACTTTAGCGTCCAATCGCCACGTGCTAACCTCAATTTGTCCGTTTTAAATCAGCAACTTCCGAAGAAATTTAGAATCCTGAATGCCCAGAATTCCCATTTTTCGACTTGGGGGAGCGCCGCAGAAACCGGCGCTGCCGACGTTGGCCGCTTCCACGCCGTTCGTGTCGCTCGAAGGACTCTCGGTTGGCGTGGATAACCTGCGGCACGACGTGGTATTGAGTCCGAAGTTTGTGGAGTTGGCGCGAGCGCACGTTGCGCGCCTGATAGCTCGGCATGGCGACTTGGAAGGATTATTATCCGCGGAGAACACGCGATCGGCGCAAGGCCCATCGTGGATGACGCATCAGGCGGCCAAGACAGCGCGTCCAAAGAACGATGCCGGAGGCTGGAAGCTGGCTTTGACCGAACTGCAAATCAGTTCACTCAATCGAGCCAAGAAGGAGTTTAAGCTTTCGGTCGACCTGCTGGCGCGCCTGGCGGTGACGAAGTTCCTGCGCACCGAAATGAACCTGCAGTTCTCGAATGTGCTGGAGCGTTGCCGCGTGCTCCTGAAGAGTTATGACAACATGCGGCAGGAAAAAGCGCATGAGTACCGCGAGCGTCTGGCCACATTCCAGGTGCGCAAACGAATCATCTTGCGCAAGGCAGGACAGGAAATTTTCGAGACCCTGCGCGAGGTGGAAAAGAGCACTCTGGCGCGAACGCGGCGATCTTTATTCGGCGAAGAGACGAGTGGCGGAAGCTATTTCACTTATCCCCTGTTTCTGAACCGGCTGCTGTTCTCGGAAGACGGCCGCGATGATCATCTCTGCGCCGAACACTATGTAATGCTGGGGAATTGGGACCGCGATCCCGACCGCTATGGCCGGATGCGGGAGATAGCCTCCGGGAACTCACCACTGAGACTCTCGACTCATGGATGAACGTTCCAGAGAATGCGCGACTGCTGGTGGGAACCGGTACTCCAGAGGATTCCACGGAAGGTCTGGCGCAGCAGGAGCGTCTGGCCGCGTGGGTACGGCTTCTGGAAGACGAACGCGTAATGGAAAACGTGATCGCCTCGTACCATGTAGTGCCATTGCTCAGCGAGTATGCGCCGCGAATCAACGCGCAACAGCTGAAAAATGCACTGATTGATCGGACGGAGTGCGATCGCGTTGAGCGCATGATTCAGGATCATGGCAGGCTCTCGCCGAATAGTTTATATAGCGCAGTGGCCAAGGTTGCGGCCTGCCGCGGGGCCGAGCGCGCGAAAGTGGCGGCGCGCTTCCTGGGCGATTTCTTTCACTATCATCGCGATTTGCGGCGACTGGAAGTTGTAAACGCGGCGCTCGACACCGTCAATCTTGTAGGCAACGAACGACTGCAGGAAATGTCGCGGGTGAACGGAACGCTGTACGAGTTCCTGCTTCCCGAGGAACAAAGCCAGACCGATTCAGAACGGGTACTGCGCCATGTTGTGCTCAAGGCCGATGTGCGAGATTCAACGCGGCTGACCCGGACGATGATGGAAAAAGGCCTGAATCCTGCGTCCTACTTCAGTCTCAATTTCTACGATCCAGTCAACAAGCTTTTACAAAAATACGGCGCTCAGAAGGTATTTCTGGAAGGCGATGCGATCATTCTCGCCATTCTGGAGCGGGAGGGCGAACCGGGGCTGGCCGTGAGCCGCATGTGCGTGCTGGCGCGAGAGATCATTGAGATCGTCCGCGGGTACAACGAATTGATGCAGCGTTCCGGAATGCCGCAACTGGAATTGGGCCTGGGAATCACCTCACAGGAGTCGGCGCCCCTGTATCTGATGGATGGCGAGCACCAGATCATGATTTCCGAGGCTCTGAATGAGAGCGACCGCCTGTCCTCCTGCAACAAAAAAGCGCGCAAAGTAATGGAGCCGCAGGCCGGTCCCTTCCATGTGTATGCGTTTCAGGCCGCGGAACTGGACGAGGATGGTAATCCAGAAGACGTGATCATCAGCTTCAATCTGGGCGGAATCCGTATGAATGAACTGGCCTTCGGCAAACTGCAGAAGGAGATCACGCTCGAGCCGCTCAAGGTAAAGCTGCCGACGTCATTGGCTTCGTCCGACAAGGGCGAGTACCGGTTATTCAGCGCTACCGTCCCAGTGGATCGCGACATTTTCCGAAAAATCGTGGTGCGCGAAAGCCGAATTCCGCGAATCAATCCGGCAGACTTTTCAGTTACAGGTTGGACTGACCGCAAGTATTACGAGATCTGCACCGATCCTGCAATTTATGCCGCGCTGGAGAAGCGCAAGGGCGCAAGCAGCCGCTAATCCATTAGCGTCATTATCCTCGAACTCAGCTTCAGAAATTCGTCCCCGCACGCGGCGGGCGGAATGGAATCTGGAATGTCGCCTCGACGTCGACCGGGGAGCCATTTTTCGTGGCGGGCTGGAATTGCCATTGCGCAACCGCCTGGCTGGCGAACTGGTCGAGGCGATCGTCGACTCCGCGCAGCACACGCACGCTTCCCACAGTCCCATCCGCATGAATGATCGCATACAGAATCACAGTGCCGGCAACGTTCTGGCGCATGAGCTGCAGAGGATATGCCGGGTCGACTTTGCGCGTCGCCATCGGCTGAGAGAGATCGGCAGCCTGCGAGCTTGAGT
>QIAK01000043.1:24246-24509 GCA_003225515.1 Acidobacteriota bacterium
TTGCGGTTACCGAAAACTCCGCGTTCGGCTTCGGATAGCGTGCTCGCGCTGTCCGCTTGCATAGGGCGGGCCGGGGCTCCTCCTACCCGGGGCGGGCGCACGCTCGCGGTCAGGTTGGGATTCACCGGTTCGCTCGCAGATTTTGCATTGCCCGCGACGGGCGAGGCTTTCGCCGCCGTGCTTCCAACGTAGAGCCCACTAGGTAAATCGTTGGCTCCCTTCCGCGATGATCCACCTGTATTTTCTTTGCTGCCGCCGCTGCC
>QIAK01000044.1:0-10665 GCA_003225515.1 Acidobacteriota bacterium
GGGGTATCGTCGCATCAATTCACGGCGCACTGCTGGATAGAGTCGCTCCCAAAATCCCGCAAGATCCCTCGTAGTCTGCACGGGCCGCTGATTTGGAGCTAGCAGGTGGACTACGACAGGAGTCTTCCCCGGCCCAATCCTCGGAGTGTCATGCATGCCGAAGAAATCTTGCAAGCGCGACGAGATCCAAGGCTGCTTGCCGCGTTCATAATGCACCTTGGTCTGCCGCCCCTTTTTTAAGAGGATGCTTGATGGCGCGCTCTCACGCAGTCGTCGCGCCCCAACCTTATGCTCGAGAACCGAGATGAAGTCCGCCGTCGTTTTTTTCAACTCAGCAAAACTTCGCAGTCCGCAACATAATTCACGCAATATCTGCCCCACATCCGGCACCTCAAGTCCGGCGAACTCAACTCGGCCTATGAATTCATCCAGGGTACTCAGATCGACGAATCGTTCGATGCCCGCTTCCATGGCCTTTTGCGCGAGAAGATCGGCCGCGGCATTCGCGTCGGGCACCGCCCCTCGCGACTCTTCGATCACCAGTTCGTCGTAGAGAAGCGCGCTCACGGCGTCCACGCGCTCAGCCGACCGGTTCCATACCACACTGGAAAGCTCCTTGACGCGTTCAGGAAAGAGATCAATCAGCCACGCCGATTCAATACGCGACGTCAATCGGATCAACGGCAGCGGGTTCTCTTTTCGGTATTCGGTGTCGAGTACCACCATGAACTCGTAGGTTGGATGCTCACCGGCCAATTCGGCCGAACCGCCCCCGGACAGAAGTACTTGTTTACCGGCTCGCAGGCGCGCGACGCGATCTGGAAATCCTGTGAGAACGGAGATCAGCAGCGCGTCATCATTATGAAGTCTGCTTCCAGAAATCCGCGCAATTCTGCGAAGTTGTGCAATGTGATTCAGTAATTGAGGGTCTGGCTCGAAGTCCATGGCGGCGAGAAGATCGGTCTTTTGAATGTGCGACCCTGAGCTGAGCCGAGCCACAGCAACAGAAGCATCGGCACCTACGCCGCGTTCCAAACCCTCAACCAGAATTCTCGAAAGCCGCGGAGGAAGTGGATAGCTTGCCAACTGTTTTGCCATCTTGCCACCGGCACCGAGACGATCGAGCAGCGATTCAGCCTGTTGCACAGCCGCTTCAGTCGGAGCATTCAGCCATTCAACATCGTTTACACCAATGCCCATCACCCGCAACGTAAGACAAAGCTGAGACAAATCACTGCGGAGGATTTCCGGCGAGTCATAATCCGGTCGACGCAAGTAATCTTCCTGAGTGTATAGACGGAGCACGAGGCCCGGTGCGGTGCGCGCCGCGCGTCCGGCCCTTTGCGTCGCAGATGCCTTGCTCACTCGTCCCACCTGAAGCGTCGGCAAACCGCTCCAATGCGAATAGCTCGCGACGCGGGCCAGGCCGCTATCGATCACAGCGGTTACGCCTTCCACCGTGATCGAGCTTTCCGCAACATTCGTAGCAAAAATCATTTTCTGTTGAGATGCGGGAGAAAGAGCTCGGTCCTGCTCCTTGGCAGACAAACTGCCGTGTAACGGAAGCAGCAGCAACCCAGCTTTTTGAGCAACGGAGGCACACTCCCGCATGGCGCGCCGAATCTCCGCCGCACCCGGCAAAAAGATCAAAGCGTCGCCGACATGTCCCGTGCCGATCAGCGACTCCACCGCATTCCTTACCTGTGCTTCGAGCGGATCGGGCGAGTACGGTAGATGCTTAATAGATAAATCGAACAGTCGCCCTTGGGAGCGTACGNNNGTCGCCGACATCACTACGATTCGCAAATTGGGTCGCGTTGCCTGCAACCGCTTCAATAACACCAGGGCAAGGTCACTTTCGAGATGACGCTCATGGAATTCATCGAGCACGACGCCAGTCACGCCCTTCAGTCCCGGATCGTGAAGCAAACGACGAGTCAATACGCCCTCTGTAACGAAACGTAACCGCGTACGAGGGCCGACCGCTTCTTCAAACCGGATCTGATAGCCGACGGTCTCGCCGACCTGTTCTCCAAGTTCCCAAGCGACTCGGCGCGCCGCAAGTCGTGCCGCAATACGCCGCGGTTCGAGTACGATCACCTCACCTTTCAGGATTCCGAGAAGCGCAGGCGGCACTCGGGTCGTCTTCCCTGCACCCGGCGCAGCTACGATCACCAGGCTCTTAGATACCTTTAAAGAGTGAATAATCTCCGGCAGAATGGCGTCCACCGGGAGAGGAGGTTTGGAGTTCAGCACTTCTCATCGAAGCATGGGGCTTCGACTCGCGTCAATGGGTGCATTCTTTGCAACTCTTACGGCCGCGGCGCTTTACTTTTTCTGCGGCCCACTTTTTCTGCGGCCCTTTCTACCTTATTTCGTATGCCCGCCTACTTTACTGCTGAGCTATTCCAGTTTCTAAATCGCTTGAAGCGCAACAACAAACGCGCGTGGTTTCAGTCTCATCAGGAACAATGGGAAACACACGTACGCCAGCCAGCTTTGCAATTCATTACCGAATTCGCTCCGTTCTTGGCCGAACTTTCGCCTTATCTGATCGCCGATGCCCGCCCGTCTCGGGGCTCTCTCTTTCGCATCTACCGCGATACGCGCTTCTCCCATGACAAGCGGCCGTACAAGACGCACATCGCCATGCGTTTCTCCCATCCCGGTAAAGATGTTCACTCTCCAGGTTTCTATCTGCATCTGGAACCGGGTGGTTGTTTCGCAGCATCGGGGTTATGGCATCCCGAGCCGCCAACTTTGCTAAAGGTCCGGAACGCGATCATCTCTCGTCCGAAAGAATGGCGCGCTGTCCGCAAACTTCTTAACTGGGACGATGCCAGTAGACTCCGCCGCCCGCCATGCGGGTTTCCTGTCGATCACGAATTTGTTGAAGACCTCAAGCTTCGGGACATGGGTACTGCCCAGAACTTCACCGATAAGCAAGTCTGTAGCCCGCGGTTCATGCCGATGTTTGTCGACTCTTGCCGCCGAATGTCTCCTCTCGCTGAGTTTCTCAGCGGCGCTGTCGGATTGAAGTTTTAGAGCTGGGAAGCGTGCGAATTAAAGATCACTGAAGAATCATTCACTGGACCTCTGGAAACCTGGGAGTATGCCTTTGTAGATTGCCATTCCGACCACGGCATCTACATCGATTGAATGCAGTTCATCGATTTCCGTTTGAGTCCGGATTCCGCCTGCCGCGATGAGTTGTCTGGATGTCGCCTGTCGCAAGGGGCCGATCACATCAAGCGGGAATCCCTGCAGCAATCCTTCAGTTTCCACGTGGGTGTAGAGAAAACCGCCGCACCATCGCTCAAGCGCCTGCAGCATTTGCAGTGGACTGACATCAGTCAGCTTGCGCCATCCTTGGATGGTCACCCGACCTCCGATCGCATCGAGAGCAAACACCAATCGGCAGGGTCCGACCGCATTCGCCATCTCCTCTGCGAAAGCGAGATCCAGCTTGCCTTTCGCGAATAGCGCCGATCCGAGGATTACTCTTCGCGCTCCCGCCGCCAGCGCGGTCCGCGCAGCCTCAACCGAGCGGATTCCGCCGCCAACCTGGCACGGGAGCCGGCAGGTCAGCTTCTTCACCAATTCCAGGTTGCTTCCCGTCCCAATCGCAGCATCCAGATCAATAAGTTGGACGAGAGGGAATTTTGAAAACCGAACGATCCAAGTCTCAAAATCATCGAACTCCAGAGCTTTCCGACGGCCCTGAACTAACTGGACGATCTTGCCGCCCATCAGATCGATCGATGGAATCAGCATGGCCACCTCACCGGGATCCCTTCCGAATTCAGTTGTTCCTTGAGATCAACGAGTCGGCTGAATCCATAATGAAAAATCGAGGCGGCTAGCGCGGCATCGGCATGTCCGTCGCGGAACACATCAACAAAATGGTGCGCACCTCCCGCGCCACCAGACGCAATCACCGGAATCCGCACGGAATCAGACACTGCGCGCGTCAGGTCGCAATCGAATCCTAATCCAGTTCCATCACGGTCCATGGACGTCAGCAGGATTTCGCCCGCTCCTCGCGATTCCGCTTCCCGTGCCCACTCAATCGCATCACGGCCTGTCGAGATTCGTCCTCCATGCGTGAAAGTTTTCCAGCGCGATAACCCGTCGCACGATTTAGCATCGATAGCGACCACCACGGCTTGCGAGCCAAAGCGTCCTGCGACTTCCGTGATCAAAGGGGGGTGAGCAAGAGCGGCGGAATTGATGCTGATCTTATCGGCGCCAGCTGAAAATACTGACTGCGCATCTTCCAGCGTGCGAATTCCGCCGCCAACCGTGAAAGGAATGAATAACTCCGCCGCCGTCCGGCGGACGCTGTCGAGCAGGATTGCGCGGCCTTGGTGAGCCGCCGAAATATCGAGAAGTACAATCTCGTCGGCTCCAGACGCACTATGCGCGCTCGCCATTTCGGCCGGATCACCCGCGTCGCGCAGGTTTTCAAATTGGACTCCTTTGACGACCCGGCCGGCATTCACATCCAGACACGCGATGATACGTCTTGTCAGCATGTTTTCCGGATTCAGATCGTGCAGAAATTGCGCAGCACCGTTAAACCGGTTTCCCCTGATTTTTCTGGATGGAATTGCACTCCAAACGTTTGGCCGCGTTCCATCGCTGCTGAGACCCGGCCTCCGTACTCGCAATTCGCCACTGTGGTTTCACCCACCGGGGCACGAAAAGAATGCGAGAAATACACAAAGGATGAGGGCGGCACGCCGCGTAAGAGCCGTGATGATGCGGCAAGCTGAAGCCGGTTCCATCCCACATGCGGCGATTTCACGTTCGTCGGAAAACGCTCGCATTCACCCGCGAACAAACCTAGACCCGTTGTTTCGGGGGATTCCTCGCTGCCTTTAAACATCCACTGCATGCCGACACAAATGCCTAAGAACGGAATCTCACGGGTGATGGCATGTGCGATTGCGCCCTGCAGTCCGGTGCGCAGAAGCATCTTCGTCGCGGCAAAGTGTCCTACGCCCGGCAGTATGATCTTTGATGCCTGTGCCACACTCGCAGGGTCAGAAGTGATGGCACACTCCTGCCCCAGCCAATCCAGCGCCTTTTTCACCGACACCAGATTCCCAGCTCCATAGTCCACAATCGCAATCATCACAGCATCCCCTTCGTGCTGGGGAGAAGGCGCGACATGCGCCGGTCGCGCCAGCAGGCGGCACGCAAAGCCCGGGCGAAAGCTTTGAACAGTGCTTCGATTTTGTGGTGGCTCGATCGTCCGTAAAGCACACGCACGTGAACATTAGCCCGCGCACCGCGGGCAAAACCTTCGAAGAAATCGTGCACGAGTTCCGATTGCAAATCTCCGACTAGCCGTTGGCGTACTCGGGTATTCACTACGGCAGCCGCTCGTCCGCAGAAGTCGACTGCAGCCATTCCCATGGTCTCGTCCATCGGCATAAGAAAGTATCCCGCTCGCAGAATCCCGCGCTTGCTGCGGAGTGCTTTGTCGAATGCCTGCCCGAGGACGATGCCGACATCCTCTACCGTGTGGTGTTGATCCACGTCGAGATCGCCGCGAGCACTGAGGTTCAGATCAAAGCCTCCATGGTGCGCAAACAATTCCAGCATGTGATCGAAGAAACGAATTCCAGTGGACACCTGGTATCGTCCGCGCCCCTCGATGGTGAGCGAGATCTGAATCTGAGTCTCTTTGCTGATCCGCTTAATGCTGCCTTTCCTCATCGCAGTGACGCTCCTTGCTCAATTCCACGCCCTTCGAGCGTCTCCTGCAATGCCGTAAACAAGCGGTCGCTGTGCGCGCGTGGACCCAAGGTGATGCGCACACATCCTTCACAAGCATGGTCGCTCGAACGGTCGCGCACCAGAATTCCGCGTCGTCGCATTTGTTCCACGAACGCCGCGGCTTCGCCCACGCGCATCAACACAAAATTAGCCTGGCTGGGCCAGAATTGAATTCCGAATTCCCGGAGCACACGTTCCAGGCGTGTTCGTGAATCTCGAACTTCGCTGACATACTGTTCGATGTAGGCCTGATCTCGAAGGGCCTCGGGCAGGCACGCCAGCGCCACGGCGTTCACGTTGTACGGCGAGCTGACTCGGCGCACCGCGCACATTTGCTCTGCGGCTCCGACCAGCACGCCAATACGCAAGCCAGCCAGTCCGTAAGCCTTGGAAAAAGTACGCGCAACAAACAGATTCGGAACCTCGCTGCGGATAGTCAGAACCGTTTGCCCATAAAACTCAAAGTACGCCTCATCCACGAGCACCGCTGCGGACGGCGCCGAGTTGGCAATTCGAAGGATTTCCTTCAAGGGCGCGACCGTTCCTGTGGGATTGTTCGGGTTTGCAACAACAATGAGCCGCGTGCGCGCTGTAATGTGGCCGCACAGGTCGCCGCCAGGAAAACTAAAATCCTTCCCAGCCGGAATGCTGAGAACCTGCGCGCCGCTTGCCAATATGTAAATGCGGTACATCGAATAGGTAGGCACAACGATCAATGCCTCGTCCCCACCCTCTAGGTACGTCTCACAGAGCAAATGGATCGCCTCGTCCACTCCATTCGTCAACAGCAGTTCCGGAGCTGCGATCCCCAACGCTCCAGCCACCACCGCTTCGACAGGCTCTCGTTCCGGATACTTCGTAAGGTCCTCTGCGCTCAATCGTCGCAGCCTTTCGAGCACGCGCGGAGAACACCCCGTTGTGTTTTCATTGAAGTCCAAGCGGAGTCCATTCCGCCCCACGAGTGGAGGATGATAGGACGGCAGCGTGCGCACGGCTTCTCGCGGACTAAGCATGTTCGCACCTCACACGAATAGACTCAGCATGCGCAGGAAGTCCTTCCGCGCCGGCGAGACATTCAATCGCGGGCGCGATTCTCCTCAAGCCATGACTAGAAAGTTTCTGCACGGTGATGACCTTCACGAAATCGAGAATGCTCAGCCCTCCTCGAAATCGAGCCTGCCCCGAAGTGGGCAAAACATGGTTGGGACCGGAAACGTAATCGCCCGCTGCCTGTGCTGAATAGTTACCCACAAAGACCGAACCTGCGTTCCGGACGAAAGGCAAATCATCTTCACTAACGGTGATGTGTTCGGGTGCAAGCAGATTCGCCCACTCGCGAGCTTGGTCGCGTGAGGCCGCTACGAGGATTGCGCCATGTCTATCCAAAGAGGCCCGAGCGGTTGGATTTTTTGTTGCGAGTTGTGTCACATTTGCGCTCACAGATCGCGCCAACGATCGAGTCGCCGTGATGAACAATGCGAGCACCTCGGGATCATGCTCCGCCTGTGCCACCAGATCGGCGGCAATAAACTCAGGGTTGGGTGAGTCGCGCAATGAACCGCCCAAAATAACCGTCTCTGTAGGCCCGGCGAGACAATCAATAGCGCAGTCAAATGACACGAGCTTCTTCGCGGCTGTGACGTAGGCATTCCCTGGCCCTACAATCTTTTCAACTTTTGGAATGCTCCTCGTACCGTAAGCTAGTGCCGCAACTGCCTGTGCTCCTCCCACTCGATAAAATTCGCGCACGCCGAGCATTGCGCCTGCCGCCAGAACCTCCATAGAAGGATTGGGAGACACAACTCGAATGTTCTTCACTCAGCAAAGTGGAAACCAGTGGATAGCGCCCGCCGGGCACATAGCAACCGACAGAATCTAGAGGACGAACCAATTGCCCGAGAGAGATTCCGGCGCGCGTTCGCATCCAGGTTTTCGGCTTTTGCCACTCGCAGAAGCGTCGAATATTCGCGGCAGCCTGCCGCAACGATTTGAGCAGTGACGGTGCAACCTTCTCCAATGCCGCAGCCATGTCTTTTTCATCGATGCGGAAGGGCTGTTTGGCAGCCAACCCATCCCACCGTTTGGCATACTGCCGAAGCAATCGATCTCCGCCGTAGCGGACGGAATCTACAATGCGGCGCACTCCCCGTTCCAATCCGTTGACCCGCCCGCCTCGCGTGGCAAGGCGTTGCACCATCTCTTCAGCCGGACGGCCCTCGACGATTCGCATCACAGCACCACCTTATTTAGCGGATACTCGACGATGCCCTCCGCCCACGCCTGTTTGAGCCGGGGAATGACATCCCACGCCGCACTCTCGTCGATTACCGTATTCACCGCCAGCCAATCTTCGTCGCTCAGGTGAGAGATCGTCGGCTTCTGCAATGCCGGCAATACCGCCAGCACTCCCGCAAGATTCTCTTTCCGGACGTTCAGCATCAGTCCCACGCGATCCTGCGCTTCCATGGCTCCCTGCAACATCAAGGCAAGGTTGTCGATTTTTTGCCGTTTTGCCTGATCAGCATAAGAACATTCGTTGGCGATCAACTGCGTGTTCGATTCCAGCACCGTCTCAAGAATTCGAAGCCGGTTAGCTTTTAGCGAACTGCCGGTTTCAGTCACTTCCACAATGGCGTCCGCAAGCATGGGAGGCTTAACTTCAGTCGCGCCCCAGGAGAACTCAACCCGTACCTCAACGCCTTTCTTGCGGAAGTAATCGCGTGTAACTGACAACAGTTCGGTGGCAACGATTTTTCCTGAGAGATCCTCCGCCCTTTGCGCAGTACTTTCCTCCGGGACGGCCAATACCCATCGCACTTTCCCTCGGCTGCGTTTGGCATAAATCAAGTCGCTAACTGTGACTACGTGCAGTCCGCTCTCAACTACCCAGTCGAGTCCTGTCAGTCCCGCATCGATGGCGCCATGCTCTACGTAACGAGCCATTTCTTGCGCGCGAATCAGCATGCAATCGATTTCAGGATCCGCGGTGCTGGCGAAATACGATCGCCCATTCGTGTATGCGGGAAGCCCGGCTCGCGCGAATAGCTCTAACGTGGCCTCTTGCAAACTACCTTTCGGTATTCCGATACGGAGTTTCATCGTGGATCCCCCGGTGACCCTGCTTCCGCCACCATCTCCTGAGCAACGGATTCCGTGAAACATGACCGGGTACCGCGGTGGCAAACTACTCCCGCTCCCTGGACGGCAACGAGCAGGAGCAAAGTATCGCGGTCGCAATCTGTATGCACCGAAACCACCCTGAGCTGGTTCCCGGAAGTCTCACCCTTCGTCCAGAGTCGATTGCGGGTCCGGCTGAAGAACGTCACATACCCGCGTTCCAGCGTTCGCTCCAGGGCCTCACGATTCATGAACCCCACCATTAATACTTCTTTGGTGATTGCGTCCTGCACGACAGTAGGAAGCAATCCGCCCATTTTGTCGAAATCAAATTCTGCATTCATCATGTTATTTCCTTCGAGAAAAGAAAAAGCCCGCTGAGCGTTTTCGCATCAGCGGGCCGAAACTCCTGAAAATTGCGCTTAAATCAAGTCTGCAGTCTCAGGTGCACATCGCCGCCGTCGCGCTATGCGCGTGATGGTGATGGCGGTGGTGGACATGAGACAACATCTGTGCGGTAGCATACGAGAGGCTATGTTCCGCGTCAAAGCCGTTTTTTCTATGCAGAGGATTCACATTTTGCATGCTGGCCTGGAAGCATCAATAATGCCCTGACATTCCTGTTCACATAGCCCAATCTGTTTCAGGCAGGTTGCGATTCATGACACTGGCGAACCTGGCTTGATGTCCGTTGCCTTGCCATCGTGATACACGACGACTACCGGCTTGCCCCCGTTCGGATAACGCACTGTCTTCTCGTAAGAACTGCTCCCTGCGTCCGGTATGCCCATCCCAACGGCAAAATCCGCCTGCATCTCGTTCATCCCAGGCTTCACTTCATGCTTTTCCACGGCCTGCCAGACATCGGCAGACCAGTGCTTGTACAGATCGTGAGGATCTTCAATGAAAAACATCTCGTCGGAATAAATCTTGTATTGCTCATCCGCCTCGAAACCAATCGGGACCGCGTATGTCTTTCCTTCCTCGTTAAAGATAGCCATCACTTGCTTCCGCTCCGACTTTCCTATGGGTATGGCCGTGACTACGTCTTTGATCTGTAGTTTTTCGATTGGCAGAAGAAGTCCTGCACCGTGCGAGAAGTCGACCTTATGGCTCGCCGCGTCGTATCGATAATAGGTGTAGCGATATCCTTCCTTCACCCACACCGGTTGTCGCGTAAGCTGCTTCGCGCTCTTCAGATCGTAAGGGTAAAGCTTCTTGGGACTTACGTAGTAGTCCGGATTGGAATAACCCACATTCCTGGCTTGTTCTCGCTTTTCTTCCGCGAGCTTATCTTCATGGCGATGGTAGAGAATGTAGCCCGTGCGTAATCCCGCGACCACGATAGCGAGCAGCAGCGCCAGTTGGATTTTTTGCTTCGCTTCGGGGCTGATCATAGCCAAAACTCTACCAGATCAGGCTCGCCCACAGCACATCAAGCTGCGCTTGAGATGTATAACGCGCCCAACCGCAAGAGTTGCGCGCGACTGACCACTCCGAAGACCGTACACCCGCACATTCGCACCGCAGACGTTGTAAACTGAAATAGGGGTTCTGATATGGCGGCGATTACCGAGCAAGACGTTCTTAGCGCGCTAAGGAGTTGCTACGATCCTGAGATCCCGGTCAACATCGTCGACCTAGGCCTGATTTACAAGGTGGATTTTGTCCCCGCACCTGCGGACGATTCTCAAAACTCAAATGAGCCGAAGCAGGATGTCACCGTAGAAATGACACTGACTGCCCAAGGTTGCCCGGAGCACG
>QIAK01000044.1:10765-27008 GCA_003225515.1 Acidobacteriota bacterium
AACGTCTTAGTCCTGATGCCAGAAAACAACTCGGCATCGAGTAACCTCACGGATCGCATTGGTGCCGGGAGCCCGACGCCGACTGATCAGCTTCCGATTTCTTCCCACGATTCCACAGCGCTGCGCCCCGCTGCTTCTGTAATGCGCTTGCCGGCTTGAGCTGCCATTTCCATTACGCGCATGCCACGCTCGAAATAATCTGGCAGCGATCGCCGCACGTCTTCGAATTTTTCCGGATATTCTGATGCCAGCATAGCCAGGCCCACGCCCGTCGCTAGCACTCCTGCGGGATACCGCTTCTTAATAAACAGTACGGTCGCTGATCCGATCGCGCCACAAACCACTGCTTTTTTCCATGCATCCATAACCTGTCTCCCAGAATTATCTATCCTGTCGCGATTGTATCCCAGTGCTCTCGACCCTCGCAGCGCACCATACCTCGCAACCCGCATCGCCTTCACATCCTTTATACTTCGTGGTTTGCCGGAGGCCACATGCTCGCTTTGCAATATCGCCTAACCGCGTTTGCAGTACTCGTTGCCACCCTGGCCACATCCGTCTCAGCGCAAACCAAGCCCCGAGCCCGTGATTTGGGCGTTCCTTTCGATGGCACACCCGGACCCAATAATGCCATCACCGACGTGAAGGGAGTTGAGGTCGGCAACACAACCCTTATTGCCGGCGAAGGCAAGCTCGAGATTGGCAAAGGTCCGGTTCGGACCGGGGTTACCGCAATTCATCCCCGCGGCAAAGCCAGCAATGACGCTGTGTTCGCTGCCTGGTTCACACTCAACGGTAACGGCGAAATGACTGGGACGACGTGGGTCGAGGACTCTGGATTCCTCAACGGCCCAGTGATGATCACAAACACGCATAGTGTCGGAGTTGTTCGCGACGCTGTCATTGCCTGGAAAGTAAGGCACGGCTCTCCCGACATGGAAGGCTACTGGTGGTCGCTCCCGGTCGTCGCGGAGACGTGGGATGGCTATCTCAATGACATAAATGGATTTCATGTAAAGCAGGAAGATGCCTTTCATGCCCTCGACGTCGCTCACACCGGCCCGGTTGAGGAAGGAAACGTGGGCGGCGGCACCGGAATGATTTGTAATGAATTTAAAGGTGGCATCGGGAGCAGTTCGCGCGTGCTCGATTCCAAAGCGGGCGGCTATACCGTGGGGGTGCTCGTTCAATGCAATTATGGGTCCCGCGAACAACTCCGTATCGCCGGGATTAATGTGGGCCGAGAAATTCCCGAGCATACCGTCTGGCAGAGCGATGTCGGTTCCATCATCGTGGTTCTCGCGACCGACGCTCCGCTCATCCCGACCCAACTCAAACGCATCGCCAGAAAGATTTCTCTTGGCCTAGGCCGTGACGGCAGTTACTCCGGCGACGGCTCCGGCGATATCTTCATTGCCTTCTCGACTGCAAATCCCGGAGCAGTGGGTACCAAGGGATTACACCAGCTCACCATGCTTCCCAACGATTCTCTCGATCCGATCTTTTTGGCCACGGTGCAAGCCACTGAAGAAGCCGTGGTCAATGCCATGGTTGCTGCCGAAACTATGACTGGCATCAATAATCACAGGGTGGTTGCACTGCCTCACGACCGTCTTCGTGAAACATTGAAAAAATACAATCGTCTGGCGCAAAGTGAGTTGGCGGCCCCGCGGCTTTGGGAATATGGGGATCGCCTGTGACGGCTGTATTTACTGCGGTCCGAACGTCCCGCTCCCGCGCCGGTACTCCTGCAATTCAATTCCGAAACGCTTCAGCATCGATTGCAGCGTGGTGCGCTTTATTCCCAACCGGCTGGCAGCGCCCTCCGTTCCCGACAGCACCCCATTCGTCTCTCGCAAGACGCCGATAATGTGCTCGCGTTCCATCTCCGTAAGATTGTCATCGGTAATGTCCTGATACATATCCAATTCCAATGGGGCCGCAGCCAGCACATGGCCTTTGCTCAATATCACCATCCGTTCGATCATGTTCTCGAGTTCCCGAATATTGCCGGGCCAGTTCCACTGCGTGAGTACTTTCATCGTCTCGTCAGGAACGACGTTCACGTGTTTGCCCATGCGGGAAGAGTGCTTGCGAACAAAGTAATTCACCAGAATTGGAATGTCTGTTTGCCGAGCGCGCAATGCCGGCAACTCGATGGGAAAGACGTTCAGACGATAGAACAGGTCTTCGCGAAACTTCCTGTCAGCGATATCCTGGCGTAGGTCGCGATTGGTGGCGGAAATAATTCGCACATCGACGTGCAGGGTACGGACCCCGCCGAGCCTCTCGAACTCCCGATCCTGTAGCACCCGTAACAACTTCGGCTGCAGTTCGAGAGGCAATTCACCGATCTCATCGAGAAACAGCGTACCTTTATCGGCCAGTTCAATTCGGCCGAGTTTTTGACTTACAGCACTGGTAAATGCTCCCCTCTCATGACCGAAAAGTTCGCTCTCCAACAAGCCTGAGGGCACCGCGGCGCAATTGAGCTTGATGAATGTCTTGTCGCGCCGAGTACTGAGCGCGTGTAGCGAGCGCGCAACCAGTTCTTTTCCTGTGCCCGTCTCTCCCAGCAGCAAAACCGTAGAGTCGGTGGGAGCGACGACGCGCACGTTTTTCAACACTTCGCGTAGTGCGGCGCTCTGCCCAATGATGTCTTCGAAACCAAGTTCCGTTTGGATCTCGTTTTCCAGATATGACTTTTCCTGCGCTAGCTTGTCCCGGGCATCCTGCAGGCGATCATTCATTTCGCGGAAACGGGCAATATCCATGCATGTGCCGGTAATTCCACTGACCGTCCGATCGGTGCTGAACAGAGGTTCGATCGTGATATCGAAAGAGTAGTTCTTTCCTTCATGCCAAATCTCAACATCTTCCCGCGCCGCGATCCCGGTTCGAAGGACACGCCGTTTTAGCTCCACCAGAATCGCCGCCTTCTTTTGACCGATGATTTCCCCATCCGTTTTTCCAATGGCCGCCTGTTGCCAACAGATCTGCGGGTTATATATCCAGGTGTAGCGCAAATCGGAGTCCTGATTGAAAACCGTCACAGGAGAATCCTTGAGCGCCACTCGAAAGCGGGCTTCGCTTTCTGCCAAGTATTGTTCAGCTTTCTTTCGACCCTCTTCCGCCTTAACCATTTCCGTAACATCCCGCTGAATGCCCCAGGTACGTACCAATTTTCCGTTTTCCACGATTCCAATCATGCTGGTTCGAAACACCTTTGGATTCCCGTGCATATCCACTTCGTGCGACTCACGCTCCTGCACCTTAAATCCTGACCGTATGTATTCTCGAGTCATTTCAATATTGCGAGGGTCGTCTGCTACTAACATTTCTGTCAGTCGCATCCACAGCAATTGTTTTCCCTCAGCAAAGCCATACATTCTGGCCATGGCATCGTTGCACTCCGCCATGTAGGAATCGTGGATAATGTGGTGAATCAATTCGTCCTCGGGCAGATCGATTGAGAGAGGCGCGTCGAGATCCTCGCGGAAGATGCCTTCCGAACTCTGCGCTACGAAACTTCGATAGTCTGCCTCGCGCCGCCGCAGCTCCATTTCCGCTTCGCGCTGCGATAATTCGGCACACCTGCGCTCCGTGATGTCCCGCGCGATGCCCCGGATGATGGGTGAAGCGACGCCCTCCCGCCGCACAGTATTGCGGTATTCCCAGGTCCTTCGTTCTCCGTTGCGGGTCAGGACAATCATCAAACCGTTCGCCGAACCAGTCTCTCTCAACTGAATGAGGTATTGATCAAAGAGTGCGTGATATTCAGGAGGGATCATTTCGCGCATAGGGATGGCGAGCATTTCTGCGACCTCGTAACCGAGAAGTCGCGCTGGCGCAGGATTCACAGATAGCAAGTTCCCCTCGAAATCGTGCGTGCAGACCAAGTCTTCACTATGCTCGATGAGATCGCGGCACCGGTCTTCGCTTTCTCGCAATGCATCATCCGCCTGTTTCCGACCTTTAATGTATGAGCTCTCGAAGTCGTCCAGCCGTTCTTCGCGTCGGCGGTACATGGTGATCGCTGCGCTGAGTGCCGTGCCCGCAAGACAAAACAGCATCAACCCATTCGCATTTGACGTAAGACCCAGCGTCGAAGTATTTGCCGACCGGAAGAGTAGGAAGTTAGCAGCGGCTGCGGAGAGAAATGCTCCGAAGATGGCTGGACCCAGTCCCGCTAACCATGCGACCAGCCCGATTGCGGGATAGAACAACAGAAAGGGGACGTTCGAACCAATCATTCTGCTCAAGCCATAGCGCAGCAAAGTTGCCAGAGCAATCAGGACCAGCGCGAGGCCGTATCGCCGCGGCCAGGTGTGCAATCGCTTTGCGGAGACTGCAATGGTTCCCTTTCGATCGGCAAAACTCATAGCCAACCTCACTTCGTCGGGATTTCCTTGCCTGCGTGTGTCTTCGCGTCAGTGGAATTTCTGCGAAGCACATGTGACAGCGGCAACACTCCTCCGCATGGGAGCGTTCCCTACTTCTGATGGCTCGCAGCCCGGGGTGGCGCGAAACCATTGCTGGGCATGATAGCAGGAGTGCGTTCTCCGTCTGTGATTTAAGTCACAGTTGTCCCAAAATGGGAATTCTCGCCCAACGTTGCCGGTAAAAGAAGGATTCCCCGATTTGAACCAGTGCTGGGTAGGATTGGACGGATTAGAACGAATCCAATTTGAACGACCGTGGTGGCAAACTTGATCGCGGTCCTACCGTTGATCGCACGACAGTTTGCTTCAGGAGGTCGGTAATTTCAGCTTCGAGCAACTGGCGCTCTTCTCCCCAGAGACGCGTGATCCGGAATGGCTGTAGATAACCCTGCGGACCGCACATGGGAAAGAGCATCTCGGCCTCAGGACGCACAATGCCGAAACCGAGCGGAAGTCCGAGCCGGACGTTGGAGCGTTCTTCGAGGTAGCTACTCAGTTCCAGCAAGCCTCCGGTCACAGAGAGTTGATGTATTTTGGCCAAAACTTGCCGGCCATTTTCGAGCTGAACCGTGGCAGAAACACTCCCGCGCAAGTTTACGCGGGGAGCGCGTATCGGGCGCCGCGGCTGAACAAAGTGAGTCATTACCTAAGCTATTTCAGAGGCGACAGGCTCTGAAGTTGGGAGATGGCATTGTTTTGGATAACGGCCGCCATCAACCGGTCAGTGCGTCGCATCCTGCTCCAGTCATATTCATAAGCTGTTCCACAAGCCGAACATCTCTGATAATGGCGGCCATCTTCGTCTATGCGAGGCCACGAAAATCGATGCGTGCAACGACGCTTCAGAAGCTGCTTCAAGAAATTCAATGCGTCACCCCTTCATTTCGGCTCTTCCACTGGTCCAGCCAACGAGAGAAAAAATGTTTGTTACGGGCACCCAACAGGTCTTGCAGCGATGACAGAAGAATGTTGGGCGATTGCGATTTCGACACGAACGAATCCACCGAACTCAATTTGCTCTTCGGTAGAGGACCGTAGGCTGACAAAAGCATGATGGGCACGTGTGCGTTGATGCGCTTCATTTTCGCGGCGACCACGTCTCCGCTCATTCCTGGCATCTGGTAGTCGACGACTACCGCATCCACGGCATAAGTGCGGAATAATTTCAGACCTTCGTCCCCGCCCGTTGCCTCCAGGACCTCATAGCCGCTCTGCTCAAGCAGCATTTTGCGCCCAATAAGCCCGTTCCAGTGATCGTCGATGCAGAGAATCCTTGCCTTCGCGCGAGACACAACTCACGATCCAATCCGGCCAGATTTTTCTTTTCAGCCGCGCCGCTCCATTGCGGAACCAACGCTCGCCGTAATACGAAGTGGGGGGCACCTTGATTCTGCTTCTTCTGCCGCATGAATTCAAATTACGAATGTGCAATCCCGCAGCAGTTACCTGCACTGTATTCTCATCCCAGGCCGAAGCAGCCGAGGGGAGCTGCTGCTCCGCATCTCGGATCGCTCAATGAAGGCACAGGCGCAAAGAAAAAGGCGAGTCGACATAGACTCGCCCGTGCTTTGACCGTTTCGACTGGACCAATTTCAGTGTTGCATCGACTCAACCACATCGTTCTTCATCAGGCTGACTTCCACCCGACCTCCGGTCGCATGCTTCGCGGTGGAATCCGCGCCAGCAACGGTGGCATTTCCCATGCTCATCGCGTAGATCCGGTATACGGGAATCTCATGGTTGAGGACGAGATAGCGTACTACCGAGTCCGCCATCTTCTGTGAACTCGCGATAGCGGCCTGTCCGTGACCTGGAGCGTATCCGCGCACTTCGATGATGTAGCTACGCGTATCCTTCAGCGGGGTCGCCATCTCGTCGAGCGCATCTTTCGCAGCCTTGCTTAGAACCGTTTGGCCCACCCGAAAGCGAATCTCAGTTTGCCCGGTACCTTTGTACTGATCGAGATTCGCCACTACCTGCTCGGCCGTGGACACGCGTGTCGAAACCTGCGTCGCGGCAATTTGCGCCTCTTGCGCCTTATTACTCGCCTCCGCTGCATGGTGGTCTGCCAGGCTGCTCTTTTCCGAAACTAACTGGATTCCCTGTTGTGCGCGCGAATCTACGTCCTTGATCGACTTGGAATTTTCTGAGGTCAGTTGATCCAATTCATTGATGCGATCGCGGATGGGCGCCACATGCCGTTGCACATACTTCTTATTGGCGAATGGGTGGGTGACGAGATTCACGACGTTCGGATCGTCTCCATCCCAAAAACCTTGGGGATTCGAGGGTGGAATGGGGGCCCGGTCGCTGGCACTCGTGCCCTGCGAGCTAGCGGTCTGAGACGCGCCTGCCATCGAGTTGGATTGCTGCGCTAACGCCGTGAGCGCGAGGGGGAAGGACACTGCCACCGCCATGATTATGCGATTCTTCATTTTTAGGACCTTCTTCTTTCGGCTGGGAACCCACCCGGGTAGGTGGGCGTCTTGAATAACGATTAGATTGTGCCCCTAAACGGGGGAACGTGCAAGTAATTCCTCATTTCAGGCTTGTCTACGAGGAAGTCGCAAATCCCGCGCCCTTCAAGGGTTTCCACTGGGTTTAGAAGCGGCGCGGCGGATATTTCGTGTTCTTTCGTTCCGTTTTCAGCATTCTGCGCTGCGCCTTGCGTTGCGCCTTCGCATACTTCTTCTGCGCTTTCTGCTGCTTCTTCGCCGCTTTCCGGGAATCGCGGCTTTGTGACACAGTCCCGTTCCGACTGATCTGGGCGACTGAGTGTAGCGGCCAAACGAAAATCAGCATTCCAAGCAAGATGATAGCGGCAAGTCTCTTCACAATGATTTCCCCTGAACTATCCAAATGACGGCTCAATCCCTGACCGCTTTGTCTGTAATCGCCAGCCCCTTGTCGATGATGGCAAATGCCTCGCGCAATTGCTGCTCGCTAATACACAGAGGGGGATTCGTATAGAACGAATTCCACCGCACGATTGTATACAGCCCTTGTTCGCGGAAGAACCGCCCCAGCGCTCCCATCTCTTCGGACGTCCCATTGAAGGGAGCCATTGGCTGCCGCGTCTTCTGGCTGCGCACCAGTTCCATAATTCCAAACAGTCCAATCGACCGCACCGCGCCAACTGAACGATGCTTCGCCTGCAGCTCGGCCCCGAGTTGCTTCATTATCACGCCCATCTTTTTCGCGTTCTCGATGAGATGGTCTTCTTCGTACACGCGAATCGTCGCCAGCGCCGCCGCGCATCCCATGGGATGCGAGTTGTAAGTCAGCCCGCCGTAAAACACCTTGTCTTGGAAATGCTGCGCGATGTGATGCCGCATCCCCACGGCTCCCAATGGAAGATAGCTCGAGGTGAGGCCCTTTGCCATGCAGATCAGGTCGGGCACAACTTTCCAGTGATCGACTGCGAACCACTCGCCGGTTCGCCCGAAACCAGCCATCACTTCATCGGCAATCATCAGAATGCCGTATTTGTCGCAGAGCTTACGCACCCCCTCAAGATATCCGTCGGGCGGAATCAGAATGCCGTTGGTCCCAACCACTGTCTCGAGTATGAATGCAGCAATTGTTTGCGGCCCCTCGAGTTGCATCGTCTCTTCGATCATCGCAAGCGAAGTTTCAGCGGAGTCCCATCCACGCTCGATGCCGTGATATGGATCAAGTACACGAACGACGCCGGGCATGCCAGGTTCGGCGGCCCACCGCCGCGGATCGCCGGTCAGCGATATCGCGCCCGCCGTCGCCCCGTGATAGGAGCGATAACGCGCCATGATCTTGTGCCGCCCGGTAAAGAACCGCGAGATCTTGATCGCGTTCTCGTTGGCCTCGGCGCCGCCATTCGTAAAGAAAAAAGTATCGATGTCACCGGGAGTGATCTCCGCCAGCTTCGCCCCCAGCCGCGCCCGCGGCTCGGTCGCCATAAATGGATTCGCATAAGCCAGCGTCGCTGCCTGTTCGCTGATAGCACGCACGACCCGCTCGTCTCCGTGCCCAATGTTTACTGACATCAGCTGACTGTTGAAATCGATGAACCGCTTCCCTTCAGGCGTCCAAAAATAGATTCCCTTGGCGCGAGCCACTGGAATAGGGTCGACCTTCGATTGTGCGGACCACTCAAACAGAGTGTGCTTCTTCGTGAGATCGACGATTTCCTGACCGGTCATCGCGGGAGCGGCGAGAGTTGTAGTCATAAAATTCCTCTGTTTTCAATTGGGGCTTACAGGTATTTAGTAATTGGGAAATTTAGTAATTGAGAAATTGAAAAAATGTGAGAGTGGCGCGATGTTGGTTTTCAGTTTCTCAATTACCAAATTCCCCAATTACTCAATTCCCTAGAACTTGCGCGAGTGCTCTTTGGCCCAGCGCTCGACCACAACTTTCTTATCCGTGTAGAACTCAACCGAGTCGCGCCCCTGCCCGTGTAGGTCGCCGAAAAAACTATTTTTCCATCCGCTGAACGGGAAGTAAGCCATGGGTGCCGCCACTCCAATGTTGATTCCGATATTCCCCGCAGGCGCCTCGTAACGGAAACGCCGCGCCGCCGATCCGCTGGACGTAAACAGCGACGCCTGGTTGCCGTATGCGCTCCGTTCTAGAAAAGCGAGTGCCTCGTCCATGCTGTCTGCATGAACAAGACTGAGTACGGGCCCAAAGATTTCCGTATCGGCCAGATCGCTCGTTGCAGTCATACTTCGGAATCTTCGAGCCGCGGCCATCAATCAGGACCTTCGCACCTTGCTTTTCGCCAAGGCCGATCAGCGATTCGACACGTTCCTTGCTCTGCGGCGTAATGACTGGGCCCATCTGCACGCCGTCTTCGAGGCCGTTGCCCACGCGCAGTTTCGACGCTGCATCCGCAATCGAGTCGCGGAACGTCTTTTGCGCCTCGCCGATGGTGACTGCTACCGAAACAGCCAGACAACGCTGCCCCGCGCACCCAAAAGCGCTATCGCCGATAATCTGCGTTGCCATCGGCATGTCAGCATCGGGAAGAACAATGACATGATTCTTCGCTCCACCCTGACATTGGCAGCGCTTGCCTTGCTCCCCCGAGCGCGCATAGATGTATCGCGCCACCGGGGTTGATCCGACGAAGCTGATGGCGCGCACTTTCGGATGGTCGATGAGAGCGTCGACCACCGCCTTGCCGCCATTCACCAGATTGACTACACCCTTAGGCAAGCCAGTCTTTTCCAGAAGCTCGTAGACGTACCGCATAGTGAGCGGCACCCGCTCGCTCGGCTTCAGAATGAATGTGTTTCCTGTAGCTATAGCGTAAGGCAGATACCAGAAGGCGATCATGCCAGGAAAATTAAACGGCACGATCGCAGCAGTCACGCCCAAAGGCTGGCGGATCATCATCTCGTCAATGCCGCGAGCAACGTCTTCTAGGTTATATCCCTGCATCATCATCGGAATGCCGCAAGCTACTTCGACATTCTCAATGGCCCGGCGCATCTCGGCTTTGGCCTCGGTGAAGGTCTTTCCGTTCTCCCTCGTGATAATGCGGGCGATCTCGTCAATGTGCTCTTCCAGCAGCACTTTGAGTTTGAACAGCGGCTGTATGCGGTCTTCAGGCGGAGTGCGGCGCCATTCCGGAAATGCAGCGGCGGCCGCTTCGACCGCAGAATTCACTTCTGCCGCCTCCGCGAGAGGAACGCTCGCCAGAATTTCTCCAGTAGCGGGATTTACCACGTCACGCCATTCCGAGGCATGCGAATCAGACCACTGGCCGTTGATGAAGTTCGTGAGCTTGTTGGCTGGAGGTGCTGCGACAATCATGATGGTGTTGCCTCTGCTATCGCGAAGAATAATCTCTGAACCTGCGGCTGCCAGTGGCAATACAGCCTCATCCACAAGTATATAGCGCGAACCACTCGTAACTGTGTCCGAGCAACCGGCAACTTGTTTCAGACCAACTGCGCAACAGCGCCTTTTTTATCGCACACCGCAGCGATCGCCGATTCGAGGACACTCAGGCCTTCATCGATTTGTTCATCTGTGGCGACCAGCGGAACCAGAATGCGGATCACATTGGAGTACGTGCCGGCTGTAATCGTGATCAGGCCGTGCTCGTAGCAGTATTGTGTGATCTTCTTCGTTTCCTCAGTTGCGGGGATTTTCGTTTCCTGCGATTGCACCAACTCGATGGCTTGCATGCCGCCCAAGCCGCGCACGTCGCCGATTACGGGCCACCTGCACTGCCACTCCCGGGCCCGCGTTTGGAATCTGTCGCCGAGCTCGTTGGCGCGCTCCAGCAAATTGCCGCGTTGGAACAAATCGAGCACAGTGAGCGCTGCAGCACAGGAAAGCGGGTTTCCGGCGAAGGTCCCGCCCAGCCCACCGGGGCCAGGAGCATCCATGATTTCCGCGCGACCCGTGACCGCGGCCAGGGGCAACCCGCCGCCCAATGATTTTGCCGTCACCAGCAGATCGGGTTCGATCCCGTAGCGCTCGCTGGCAAAAAGAGCGCCCGTCCGTCCGAAGCCGGACTGCACCTCGTCCGCAATGAACAGAATGCCGTATTGGTGGCACAGGTCAACCAGGACTTTGAAATAATCTGGCGGAGGCGCAATGAAGCCGCCTTCCCCCATTACCGGCTCGGCAATCACTGCCGCAACTTCCTCGTTCGCTACCACGCGCTTGAAAGTATCTTCGAGATGACGCGCGCAGTACAGATCGCACGACGGATACTTCTTCGAGTAGGAACAGCGATAGCAATAGGCAAACGGGACGCGATACACTTCGCTGGGAAATGGCGAAAACCCCGCCTTATAAGGATGCGTCTTGCTGGTCAGCGCCAGCGTCATCATGGTGCGCCCATGGAAGGCATCTTCAAAGGCGATGATGCCGGGTCGTTTCGTGTAAGCGCGGGCAATCTTCACCGCATTCTCGACCGCTTCGGCCCCGCTGTTCACGAAAATGGTTTTCTTAGCAAACCTGCCCGGAGTCACTTCGTTCATGCGCTCCGCCAGCCGTATATAGCTCTCATAGGGCGTGACCTGCACGCAGGTATGCAGGAAACGATCGAGTTGATCCTTCACAGCTGTGATGACCGCATCCTGACGATGCCCAACATTCAGGCAACCGATTCCGCCGGCGAAGTCGATATACCGATTACCGTCGACATCCTCGAGCCATGCGTCTTCGGCCTTGGCGACGTAGATGGGCGTCCCGTGAGATAGCCCGCGGGGCACGGCTTTGGCCCGGCGCTCGGAAAGCGCCTTAGACTTCGGCCCGGGAATAGGAGTGCGAAGTTGAATAGTCGACATCGTATGTCTCGTCTTTAGACGTTCGCTGTTTGTTACGAATCTCGCGTTCTGTTTCCTTTCGCGCTGTCGCTCAGTACTCGCTTAGTACCAGCCAATCGGCGATTCATTCAGATTGATGTGCACCTGCTTGGTTTCGAGATATTCTTCGATGCCTCCGGGACCCAGTTCGCGCCCGAAACCGGATTGCTTATAGCCTCCCCACGGAGCTTCGACGTACGTGGGTTGCATGTGATTGACCCAAACTATTCCGGCGCGCAACGCTTTCACGGCGCGCATGGCTTTGAAAATATCGCGCGTCCAAACCGCTGCCGCCAGCCCGTACGGAGAATCGTTGGCAATCTTCAAAGCGTCCTTCTCATCGTCGAACGGAATCACCGCGGCAACCGGGCCGAAAATTTCTTCGCGTGCGATACGATCGCTGTTCTTCACGTCGTAGAAGATCGTTGGCTGCACATAGTAGCCCCTGGCAATTTTCTCCGGTCGTCCGCCACCGGAAGCAAGCTTGGCTTCTTTCTTGCCGATTTCGAGATACGAATTCACGCGGTCGTATTGCTCTTTGCTGACCAGCGGGCCCATCTTGGTTTCGCGCTCGAGCGGCGGACCAAGCTTGATCTTCTTCGCCTTCTCGGTCATCGCCTCGACGAAGCTTTTGTAGATCGATTTCTGTACCAGAATCCGGCTGCCGGCTGAACATACTTCGCCCTGATTGATAAAGACTCCGAACAGGGCGCCGTCAATCGCCGCTTCGAAATCGGCATCAGCGAAGAAAATATTGGGCGACTTGCCGCCAAGCTCAAGCGTGACGCGCTTCACGGTATCCGCCGCCTGTTTCACGATGATCTTGCCCACGGCAGCGCTGCCGGTGAAGGCGATCTTATTCACGTCCGGATGCTGCACCAGCGGAGCCCCGCAAGATTCGCCAAAACCCGTGACGATATTGACCACCCCCGGAGGTAATCCGCAGTCCGCAAAATGCTTCGCAAATTCGAGGGCTGTGAGTGGCGTCTGCTCGGCGGGCTTGAGCACGCACGTGCAGCCCGCAGCCAGCGCGGGCGCCAGCTTCCATGCCGCCATCAGCATCGGATAGTTCCAGGGAATAATTTGTCCAGCGACACCAACCGGTTCTTTGAGCGTGAGGCTCATGGCATTGTCAGGCACCGGATTTACAGACCCAACAACCTTCGTGGCGAGTCCGCCATAGTATTCGAAGCAGGTAGCCGTATCAGAGAGATCGTATTCAGCCTCGACGATCGGCTTGCCCGTGTTGCGGCACTCAAGCTCGGCCAGCGCAGGAAGGTTCTGACGGATTTTGTCGGCCATGCGAAACAATACGCGGCCACGCTCTTGAGCGGTCGTCGTAGACCATGGCCCGTCTTCAAAGGCCGCTTTTGCCGCCGCCACCGCGCTATTCACGTCGTCAGCTCCAGCGTCCGGCGCTTGGGCGATCACTTCTTCGGTCGAAGGATCGTAGACCGGAAAAGTCTTCGCCGACTTGCTTGGCACCCACTCGCCATTGATAAACATCTGATACGTTTTCACGTCAGTTTTTACTCCGCCGGGCATGACTCCCCTCCTCGCTCGATCACCTCAGTGCCTGAAGAACTCTATTTCACAACGGCACGACCAAAGTCGCGCCCTTCCCAATTTCTCGCGCCAGCTTGCGGCGGCCATAGACGAAAAAGAAAAATGCGGCCAGGCCGATGAAGAACAGTGTGCCGCCAAACATCCATAGTTCGTATTGCCACAGGGACGTGATCTGCTGGGCGGGAAAAAACACGAGAGCGATGCCGAGAGTCGTCGTCAGAAGTCCACTCACGCCGGCAAGGAACAGCTTGATCCTGCCGTACTGACCTTTCGGAACCGGCTCCGTCAGCGCGAATCTAACCAGTGCTAAGAACATATAAACAAACGGAACAAGTTGCAGCACCACCGCCAGTGACAGCAGCTTCTGAAATGTCTCCTGAACGCCCGCACCAACAAAATTGAGAATCACCAGAACGGCGGAGACAACTCCCTGCACAATGAGCGCGGCGTAGGGAGTGGTATAGCGGGGATGTACTTTACCAAGCCACGACGGCATGTAGGAATCGAGGCCGGCAACGAAAGGAATGCGCGAGCAACCGCCGATCCATGCAGAACCGATGCCCGCGATAGCCAGACTCAGCATGAGAGCGAACGGAGCGCCAATCCAGTTCACGCCCACGCGAGCGGCCATTCCCGTGACCGCCTGCACCACACCTTGCAGCACGTTGACGCTCTTGCCGACGGCTACGAGCAGAGTCAGCGTCGCCGCAATGTAGAGAGTGCCGGACAACAACCCTCCCCATGCAACCGCGCCGGGCAGAGTGCGGCGTGGATCCTGAATTTCATCGCCCATCACGGAAGCAAGTTCAAGCCCGACCAGGCCGAAGCAGATGACGCCGAAGGAATTGAGAACGAAGCGCGGGTCCGAGGGAATCTTGAAATCAGATGCGTTGATGCCAGTTCCAAAGCGCCACCAGATAACGATGCCGAGGCCAACGAGCACGATGGCGGCGACGAAAGTTCCAATAGCTCCAATATTGTTGATCCACTTTCCAACACCAAGACCGAGGATGTTGAGAATAGTCAGCAGCGAAAGCAGGGTGAGAGAAACGCAAGCGGCGAAGATCTTATTGTCGGGAAGTCCCTGGTGGCCGGGGCCGAGCACGTACACCGATACGCCGACAAAGTAGAGCATCACCGTCGGCACGTACAGCATGTTGTTGGTCCAGTAGCACCAACCGGAGAGGAATCCGTGGAAGTCGCCGAACACTTCTTTCGCCCACAGGTAGACGCCGCCTTCGCCGGGATAACGGTTTGCGAGTTCGATGACTGCGATGCCTTGGGGCCAAAAGAAAAGCAGAAGAGAGATGATCCAGAGCCAGATGGTTGCGCCCCCGTTGGCAGCGATCGAGGGGACAACGTTCAGGTTGAAGACGGCGACGACGAAGAGCAGGACTAGATCGCGGCGTCCGAGGGCGCGGATCAGGTGCGGCTGGGCGGCGGGTTGTGTCGTCGTGGACAATTCCTTCGCGAACTGCCGGCCTGCGCCGGGCTGGACACCCGAGGGCGGCTGTTCCCACATGAGTACTGATACTGCACGCAGGGCGGGCGAGAGCGCCCGCACCACATTTGCAAAGCGCTTAATGTGCGACCGCGACCGGAGCGGCGCGTTCCTGCTGCGCCTTCGCCAGGGAAGCTGCGATGTCCGCGAACGCCGCCAGGTGCTGGTCGATATCCGCTTCCGTGTGCTGCACGGAAATCGTCCATTGCTCGTCCCACCAGTACGGTTGCGCCATCACGCCACGATTGACCATGCCGAACCAGTAGTGACGCCAGAGATCAATGTCGATCGCTTCCCAGTCGCGATAATTGCGAATCTCCTTCGGATAGAACATCAGCGCTCCGTTGGCTCCAGCTTGGGCAATGTAAGCCTGCAGGCCAACTTTCGCGATCGTGCTGCGATAGCCGTCCGTCAGTTTTTTGCCGAGCTTATCAACTTTGGCGTAGTTCTCACGCGTCAGAACTTCGCGAAAGGTTGCCAGCCCCGCGGCCATCGAGACCGGGTTCGTGTTATAGGTTCCACCGTGGAAGACCTTATGCTGCGAGATCAGGTCCATCACCGACTTGCTGGTGCCAAACGCTGCCAGCGGCAAGCCTCCGCCGATTGATTTGGCTAGGCAGATCATGTCAGGATGCACGCCGAAATATTCGCTGGCGCCTCCCCATCCGAGTTTGCAGCCGGTTTTGACTTCGTCGAAAATCAGCAGCGCTCCATGCTTATCGCAGATCTCTCGCAGCCCCTTCAGGAACCCGGGTTGCGGCATGCATAGACCCACATTCATCAAAATGGGTTCCAAAATAATCGCGGCGATCTGGCCAGGATTCTCTTTAAAGCGCAGCTCGACCGTGGCCAGGTCGTTGAAAGTCGATATCAACACGTTGGCGATAGCGGACTTGGGAACACCGAGGCCTCCCGTAACCGAGATCGGCGCATGAATGTCGCCATAGTCGGGCGCGTGCGGCTTCACGCTGACCAGCGCGCTGTCATGCAGTCCGTGATAAGCGCCTTCAAACTTCACGATCTTGTCACGCCCTGTAGCGGCGCGCGCCAGGCGAATCGCATGCATCGTGGCTTCCGTGCCGCTGTTGCCAAAGCGGCACATCTCCACTGGAAAGCGGTTGCAGATCTCTTCTGCAAGCTCCCATTCCATGTCGTGCGGCATGCCATACATGGTGCCAGTCGTAAGCCGCTTCTCGACCGCCTTCATCACCGCAGGATGGCAATGCCCCGCCATCAATGCGCCGAATGTCAGGTTGTGATCGAGATATTCGTTGCCGTCGAGATCGCGAAACTTGCTCCCGCTGGCCTCTTTCACAAAGATGGGCCAGGGATCATAAGCGCGATAGTTGCTGGCTACGCCGAGAGGAATGCGCTTGAGATTCTTCTTATGGGCTTCGGCGGATTTGGGCGTGCGCCGCTCGAAAGTGGCG
>QIAK01000501.1:0-2193 GCA_003225515.1 Acidobacteriota bacterium
AGCGATCCTGAGGCGATGCCGGCGCGCACCTGGTCGATCAATTGGCGATAGACCGGCACGCCGCTATGGAGGTCGATCTTTAGCCGGGGTGGGGCAAGCCTGCCATTTCTTCCCATGTGTATCATTGTACTACAGTATTAGTACAATATGTCAATAGTTTTCTTTGCGTCTTCAATTTGTGCTGGCGGTGATGGATCAAAAAATAAGTCTGGCATTATTGTTTGTTGACGAAAGAATGACTCCCGTATGACCGCATGGTGACAATCCACCTGCGCGCTTCTTTTAGTCTCCACTCAGATCGAGTAGGCATATTCGAGCGAACCCCTGCAATGGAACCGAACCGACCGGTCGCAAAACGATCCGGCCAAGCCGAGGCAGAAGTGTTGCCGCGCGGCGAAAAGGAGAACGATATGGACAAGCTTTTCACGTTGACGCTGGCAATCGTAGTCTGCCTGGGGACGACCGCGCTCTTGGGCACGAGCCGCGCGGTGCAGGAAAAATCACCCACCAACTCCCAGATGGCGGCGGATGGCGCTTTCCGCGACGGCCTCTACCAGGGCAGGCTCGCAGCTGAGGCCGGCCGCCCGGTGCATGTCCAGGTAGGACGTTGGTCGACAGAGCGCGATCGCACTTCCTTCGCGATGGGATATCGGCGCGGGTACAACGATGTTCTTGCCAGTACGGCTGCGGCAACTCCGCAGGAGTAATCGGCACGGCGAAACAGGCTCTCGTAACAAGCTCGGGTAGCAAGCTCGCGAATTAATCTTTGAGGTGCAGTTATGGAAGTCAAGAAGCTGTTTTTTATTTTCATTCTTACTATGGCAGTTTGCATTTCCGCGCCGAACGCGCTCAGAGCTGGCGGCCCGCCCCCGTCGACCACCGGCTCTACAGTCCGTGGAAGCGTGCGGTTCGAAGGCAAGCTTCCGGCGGCAAAAGCTATCAGTATGGCGGCCGATCCGGTGTGCGCCAAGCAGCATTCTTCCCCCATGATGGCGCAGGAAGTTATGGCCGATGCGAAAGGTGATCTGCAGAACGTGATCGTGTTCGTGTCGGAAGGGCTGGGTGACCGGACGTTTGAAGCGCCCACGCAGCCCGTCCTCGTCGAGCAGAAGGGATGCATGTACATGCCTCATGTGCTCGCGGTGCGGGCGAACCAAACGCTGGAACTGGTCAATGAAGATCCGACTTCGCACAATATCCATCCCTTGCCGGCGAATAATCGCGAGTGGAACAAGGCGGAGCCGCCGGGATCGAAGATGGAAGAAGCCTTCGCGCGCGAGGAGATTGCGATTCCGGTGAAATGCAACGTGCATCCCTGGATGCGCGGCTACATTGCCGTGTTCAAGCATCCCTTCTTCGCGGTGACAGGGAAAGACGGAAGCTTTGATCTGAGCAATCTGCCGCCGGGGACTTACACGATCAAAGCGTGGCACGAGAAGCTGGGCACATCGACGCAGACAGTGACGATTGGAGCAAATGAGACGAAGGAGATCAGCTTCGTGTTTAAAGCGATGTAGGCAGCGCGCCTTGGATGCGCTTCGACTGCGTGGCTACGATTTACCGGCTTTGAAACCCTTGCGCCGCTGTTCGCTATAGCGGTGTAGAGCGTCGAGGATGATGGGGTACGCTTCACCTGGAGGGCGTATCTCGTCAACCTCGACCGCCTTGCCTTCGAGCTGCTTGTAATCCTGAAAAAATCGGCGGAGCATAAGCAGGCGGTGGGGCGGCATCTCCGAAGCCTCGCGGTAAGAGTTGAACTCAGGGTCTTCGGTGGCGATCGCGATAATTTTGTGATCCTGCTTGCCGGCGTCAATCATGGTCATCAGACCAATTGCGCGGGCATGAATAATAGTCAGTGGAACCACCGGCTCCTGGCAGAGAACCAGCACATCGAGAGGGTCATCGTCTTCCGCAAGAGTTTGCGGAATGAAGCCGTAGTTCGCCGGATAGTAGACGGCGGAGTACAGGATGCGGTCGAGACGGATCAGCCCGCTGGATTTGTCCAGTTCGTACTTCACGCTGGAGCCAAACGGAATTTCCACGACGCAGTCGAATTCGTGGGGGAGCTTGTCGCCGGGAGTGACGTCGTGCCAGGGATGGATCATAGAGAAAGTTTCACCGACGTGTAATTCTAACGGACGCGGCTTGACGCAAATTTTTGGGTCCGCCGAAAGCGTTCACCACCTTGACGTC
>QIAK01000501.1:2311-2731 GCA_003225515.1 Acidobacteriota bacterium
GACTGTCTGCTTTGCTCCCGGTTGCAGCGCGATTCGCTGGAATCCCTTTAACTGTCTTACAGGCCTGGAGGCGCTGCCCGCTCGCTGATGGATATAGAGCTGGACTACCGTATCTCCGGCGCGATTACCTGTATTTGCGACGTCCACCGCCACGTCGAGAGTGGCTCCGACTCTTGCTTCCGCTTGGCTTAACTTCAAATTTTCGTAGGAGAACGTGGTGTAGCTCAAGCCATAACCGAAAGGATAGAGCGGTGTACTCAGGGCGTCCCAATAGCGCGAGGTGAATCCGGGAGCGTCCTCCGGCGCCTGCGTAAGAGTGTGATTGTAGTAGAGCGGGAGTTCGGCGGAATTGTGCGGCCAGCTTACCGGAAGATGTCCGGCAGGATTGGCGTCGCCAAAGAGGATATCAGCGATGCCGTT
>QIAK01000502.1:0-462 GCA_003225515.1 Acidobacteriota bacterium
TCGCGGCGGGTGGATGGGAAAGTGCCAACGTACTGAAAGGAAGCTGTCAGCTCTCGGCTGTCAGCTTTTGAGCAAGGCCTTCAGTGAAGATGAAGGCTGAATTACTGACAGTTCCCATGAAGAAAGAACTGATCGAATTGCGCGTCAACGGCCGGCCTCACGAGCTTGCCATCGAACCCAGCGCCATTCTTCTTGACGTGCTGCGGCAGCAGTTGACTCTCACGGGTTCGAAGCGGGGCTGTGACGATTCCTCCTGTGGCGCATGCACGGTGCTGATCGATGGTGTGGCCATGATGTCGTGCACGTTGCTGGCGGCCAGCTGCGAAGGGCAGGAGATCACCACCGTCGAAGGAGTAAGCGAGCACGGCGCGCTGGCGGCGATCCAGAAAGCTTATGGAGACTGGGGAGGAGCGCAGTGCGGCTTCTGCACGCCGGGCTTCATGATGACCGTGAAGTCGCTGC
>QIAK01000502.1:508-2255 GCA_003225515.1 Acidobacteriota bacterium
TGGCGCTAAGCAGCAATTTGTGCCGCTGCACTGGATACAGCCAGATGTATGAGGCGATCCGGGCGGCGATCGCTGCCGAGCGCTCGGCAGTTTCCATAACTAAGTAGCGATTCCTGACATGACGGATTTCTCCATTATCGGCAAGGCCACCGCAATGGTCGACGCGGCCGGGAAGACCACTGGCGCCGGCAAATACACTGACGACCTCAGCGTGCCCGGGATGCTGGTTGGAAGGATTCTGCATTCGCCATATCCGCACGCGCGCATCAACCGTATCTATACCAGCCGGGCTGAAAAACTCGAAGGCGTAGTTGCTGTCGTGGTGGGCAAGGATGCGCCTAATCCTTACGGCATTCTTCCTGTCGGCCACGATGAGTACGCGCTGGCTCTGGACAAGGTCCGCTACGTGGGCGACAACGTCGCGTGCGTTGTGGCGGTGTCAGAGGCCGTTGCAGATGAGGCTCTCGAGTTGATCGATGTCGAATACGAGGTCTTGCCTGCCTATTTCGATCCCGAACAGTCGATGAAGGCTCAGACCGATCTGATTCACGATTCCAAGCCAGGGAACGTGGAGAAGGATTATCACCATGTATTTGGCGATCCTGATAAAGGCTTCGCGGAAGCTGATCAGGTGGCAGAGGCACGATTTGTTGCGAATGAAGTAACCCATGCGGCGATGGAACCGCATTCCACGCTGGCGTCGTTCGAAACCGATCCGCACACCGGCAAACCCGGACGTTTGACGGTATGGTCTTCCACCCAGGTGCCGTACTACTTGCAGCATAAATTATCTCTGGTGCTGGAAATGCCAATGCAGCAGATTCGTGTGATCAAGCCGCTGGTTGGCGGCGGCTTTGGCGGTAAGAGCGAAGTCATTCCGCTCGAGATCATTGCCGCGATTGCCGCGCGCAAGGCCCAGGCTCCGGTGAAGATTACTTACACAAGGGAAGAAGTATTCTGGGCGCACCGTGGACGCCCGCGAACCATCATCGATTTGAAAACTGGTGTAACAAATGACGGCCGCATCACTGCGGTAAAAGCGCGCGTGGTGCAGGATGGCGGCGCGTACTGCTCATATGGTGTCGTGACCATCCTGTATTCCGGCGCGCTGCTGGGCGCGCTCTACGACATTCCGAATATTCAATATGACGGCTACCGCGTGCTGACGAATAAACCCGCCTGCGGCGCCATGCGCGGCCACGGCACGGTGAATGTGCGCTTCGCCTTTGAATCGCAACTCGATGAATTGGCGGCCAGGATCGGGATGGATCCGGCAGAGATTCGGCAACGCAATCTGCTGCGACCACCCTGCATCACCGTGAATGGGCTCCGCGTCCAAAGCTACGGGCTGCCCGAGTGCATCGAGAAGACCGTCGAGCGCTCCGGATGGAAGCAGCGGAAAGGCAAGCTGCCCAAGGGCCGCGGACTGGGGATCGCGTGCAGTCACTATGTAAGCGGTGCGGCCAACTCGATCATTCGATCGGATATGCCGCACTCCACCGTTAACATCAAAATTGATCGCGATGGCGGCGTGGTGGTCTATACCGGCGCGTCCGAAATTGGGCAGGGATCGGACACGATGACCGCGCAGATTGCTGCGGAGGTACTGGGATGTTCGCTGCCTCGCATTCGGGTGATTGCCGCCGACACGGATCTCACACCGATTGACATTGGTTCCTACTCCAGCCGTGTGACGTTCATGGCGGGAAATGCCACGTTGCGGGCCGCTGCTGAAGTGAAAAAGCTG
>QIAK01000045.1:0-569 GCA_003225515.1 Acidobacteriota bacterium
TCAGCCGGGCCATGGTATTAGCCGATTGCATGTGCGCGGAAGATCTGGCTCGCTATCAGCGCGAGCATAGCCGCCTTGCCTTGCGGCCACTTCTGATGGCGCGACTTATGCTCACGCTGGATGGACGTCCTCGCCTGCAACAGCGCACGTTGCAGGTCTTTCAGAGGCGTCCGCATATCTTCCAGCGGTTACTGGAATTGCATGTCGGCGTTCTGTCACCTTTGCATCTTGCCGTGGACGGCTTAACGTTAGGGTGGGGGCTGTTAACCGCATGAGGAAGAACCGCAAGCACGGTCGTATTGGCGGACTCGCTTCAGCGGCTCTATTGATATTGGCCGCTCTGGCAACGCCGGTTGCCGCCCAGGAAACTGCGTTCCAGCTTGATCCCCAGCAAACTTCAGTCAAATTCACGCTTGGCGACGTTCTCCACACCGTGCACGGAACTTTTCGTTTAAAACATGGAACCTTGCAGTTGCAGCCCGCCTCAGGAACAATTTCGGGCGCGATTGTGGTCGACGCCACCAGCGGCGAGAGTGGCAGCGGAATGCGCGACCGCAAGATGCATAAAG
>QIAK01000045.1:582-8078 GCA_003225515.1 Acidobacteriota bacterium
AGAGCAATCGCTATCCGGAGATTGCTTTTCGTCCGGACCGAATTGAAGGCAAAATCGCCAGTCAGGGAAAGTCTGCCGTGAAAGTTCACGGCATGTTTAACATTCACGGGGTAGACCGAGAGATCACGGTGCCGGCTGAGGTGGAAATGTCCGAAGACCATTGGATCGCGAAGGTTCACTTCACAGTTCCATATGCGAAATGGGGAATGAAGAATCCGAGCACGCTGTTCCTGCGAGTCAATGATTCTGTCGAAATTGATCTTCAGGCTTCGGGTGAAGTAGTAAAACCGGCGGTTGCCATTTCGGCTCAGTAGCCATCCTGCGGAACAATTCCCTTTCCTTCGGTGCACTCATAGCAGCGACCCGCCGCAAGATTCTTGTATTCTTCTGTGCGTCCGCTCGGCCAGTCAATCACCAGGCGCTCGATTCGATCCCGCTTTTCTAAACCGAAGGTGACGGGGAGTTCGGACTGCGACAGGTAACTGGAACCACCTTTCACCAATCGAGACTGCGTCAGACCGCCGATAAAAACCCGCAGAGTCGCACCGATTCCGTCACGGTTTGACTTCGTCCCCACCAACCTAAAACGGATGCTGTGGTTCCCCGCCTGCTGATCATTGCGATACAAATGGGCTGAGCCGTTGTTGGTGGTAAGCAGAAGATCAAGATCGCCGTCGCGATCGAAATCTCCGTAGGCAAGGCCACGGCCGACTTTCGGCTGGCCGAAGTCCGCTCCAACTTCCGCGGCGACGTCGCGAAAAAATCCCTTTCCGCCATTCAGAAAGAGCTGCGGCGGCTGCGCATATCCCACGTTGCCGCGAATGTTGCGGACGGTCTCGTCGATATGTCCGTTGGCCACGGCGAAATCCAGCCATCCATCCAGATTGACATCCAAGAATGCGCAACCAAAACCCAAGCTGTTCCGGGAAGCGATTCCCACTCCAGATTGCGGTGCGATGTCTTCGAAACTTCTGCCGCTCAAGCGATAGAGCCCGATCATTTCATTATCAAAATTGGTGATGGCGATTCCCGGGGTGCCTGAATTATTAAAATCAGCCACGTCGACGCCCATGCCTGCGCGTGCCTTGCCTTCGCTGCTGAAGGCAAGTCCAGCCTCGACCGCCACGTCCTTAAATGTGCCATTGTGCTGGTTGCGATAAAGCTTGTTGGGTTGAGTGTCGTTAGCGACGAGCAGATCGGGCCATCCAGTGCGATCTTCGTCGATGAGCGCGACTCCCAGCGACTTTGAACTGCTGTCGAAGATTCCACTCGCCGCCGTGGCATCTTCAAATGTCCCATCGCCGCGGTTGCGAAACAGCCAGCAAGTGGCGCCGCGATAAGCTTCAGGAGTGCAATAGGATTTGTGTTTGCCGTCGAGGCTGCAGAACACATCGTGCTCAGGCGACCATTTCACGTAATTGCAGATAAAGAGATCGAGCAGCCCGTCGCGGTCGTAATCGAACCACAATGCCGAGGTGCTAAAGCCTTCGCGCTTTCCTAATCCGCTGGCATTGGTTACATCCACGAACGTCCCTTTGCCCGTATTACGAAACAAACGGTTTTGTCCAACGCACGTGATCAGGATGTCAGGGAAGCCATCGTTGTTGTAATCGCCGACCGCGACGCCCATGCCATACATTTCAACATCGAGTCCTGCGCGCGCGGTCACGTCGGCGAATGTGCCGTCGCGATTGTTACGATAGAGCCGCAGTGTAGAGCGGACTTTCTTGTGACCCGGCCAGTCAGAGCCATTGATCAGCAGGATGTCCTGCCAGCCATCACGATCGTAGTCCAGAAAAGCACAGCCCGAGCCCAGAGTTTCAGGCAGGAACTTACCGCCGAAGGCTCCGCTATTGTGCTGGAACTGGATTCCTGCGCCAGTGGTCACATCAGTAAAGCGAAAACCAACAGACGGCGCGGGCCCAGTTTGTGCCAGCAACGCATGCAGATGCGGCATGTGCGACCACGCCGCCAGCCCCGCCACTCCCCCCAGGAAAGACCTGCGATTCACGGAACGTTCACCAGCCCCGCACGAATCGCGTATACGACCAGTTCCGCAGTTTTGTGAATACCAAGAGAGTTCATGATGTTGGCCCGGTGCACGGCAATGGTATTGGCGCTAAGATCGAGCTCCGTCGCAATTTCCTTGTTCGATTTGCCATTGACAATCATCTGCAGCACTTCCAATTCGCGCTGGGTTAGAGCCGCGCTGCGTTCGCCCTTCAGCAACGATCGTTGTTCAACCTGCGGATCGAATACCGTCTCACCCGCCGCAACCTTGCGGATCGCCGCCCCAAGCTCCAGATCCAAAGCATTTTTCAGAACGTAGCCCTTAGCCCCGGCGTCAATCGCCTGCCGCACCCAGGTGCTCTCGGTGTGCATGCTGAGCATCAGGACCGCGGTCTCCGGTGAATCCTCAACGATCTGCCGGGTGGCTTGCAGGCCGTTCATGCCTGGCAGAGCGCAATCCATTACCACTACCTGGGGATGAAGTTCTTTTGCGAGCTTGATGGAATCCTCGCCGTTTCCCGCTTCCCCGACAACGTCCATGTCAGACTCATCTTCGAGCATGCGGCGGAAACCGCGCCGGACCAGACTATGATCATCCACCAGCAACACTGTGATCTTCTTTTCCATAAGACTCCACTTTTTCCCTGGGAACAGCCAGATGCACGCGGGTGCCTCCGTCGGGCGGACTAGAAAAACTGATTTGACCGCCCATCAACTCAGCACGTTCGCGCATCGCCACCAGCCCGATTCCATGTTTGCCGGGGCGCTCAGAAAATCCCACTCCACGATCTTCTACTTCCAATTCAAGAGCATCGGACAGGAAACGCAAGCGCACCCACGCCGCTTTGGCCCCCGAGTGCCGCGCCACGTTATTCAATGCTTCCTGGAGCACACGGTAGACGTGCACGCCAGCGGCGCTATCCACGGGAAAGGCCGCACCCTGCTTCTCATAGGATATGGTAATTCCGGTTTGCCGTTCTATGGTAGGTATGTACCAGTCGAGCGTGCTCTCCAATCCGGCCTCATCGAGCATTACCGGGTGCAGGGCCTGCGAGAGACTGCGAACGGTTTCGAGAGTAGTCTGGACAATCTCGAGCACTTCCTTCAAATCGGCTCGCAGTGACGACCCCTCAGGAGCGTGAGTTCCGGCGCGGCGCAACATCGAACCAACCGCAGTCAGAATCTGGCCGAGCTCATCGTGCAATTCGCGAGAAATATAACGCAGCGTAGATTCCTGAGTGGCAATCAATTTCTGAGCGAGTTCGCTGCGGCGCTCGGAAACCTCGGCTAGTCGCGCGAACAAGCGGCGGTTCCATCGAATTCCAGAAAGGCCGTTCAGCAGAATTGCGAGCAGGGTCGCGGCCAGAAAAATGTATACATCTTTCTGCACGCGGTCGTAGATCTGTACGATGCGCTGCCCGGCCTGCTCCTCATTTTCGCTATTTTGCACCAGCAAGCGGGCCACCGCTGTGCTCAGGGCCGCCTGGCGCTCTTGCAGCGATAGCTGGATCTGCTCGCGCGCCTCTTTATCCTTGCCTCCGCGTGCCAGGGCGAAAACGCGATCGACGGCGTCCCAGAATTGGTTGAAATTCCCGGCAAGAAATGCGCTCTGCTCCGGAGTGCGGCTGGCTGCGGCAAATCCAGACTCCAGACGCATGGCATCATCAAGATCGGTCCGAATCCTCTGGAATTGCGCAGACCATGCGGTCAGCGGATAGGGCTCATCACTGCTCACCATGTCACGCATGGCAACGGCGAGCAGGTTGAGATCGTTCTGAATTCGCAGTAATTGCAGCGAATCTTTACGATCACGGTCTACCAATCCGGTCTGCAATTTGCGCAGCCCTGTTACCTGCCACGTGATATAGGCGGAATATGCGAGCACCGCAGACAGCGTGATGAGCAGGCCCAGCAAAAGGCCCAGGGTCGGAGAACGGTCCGGCGATCTGTCCGAGGAAGACGGGCGGGACACGCCCCGAGCATACAACGTTGGCCTATCAGCTGTCACAGGGCGGCGCGGGCCCGGAGGATATGTGACAATGCAGTAATAAATGAAGCGAATCCAGGCAAAACGAGTCAAACAATAGATTGAGTGTCCCAGCTAAAGAAGCCGCGAAGCCCCCAAAGATCCAGCGACTGAAGGCCGTTTGGCCGGAAGTCTGGAAGCTGATGCGTCCGCGCCGTGGGCTGCTCGCCTTGGGCTTTGTGCTGATGGTGATCAACAAGATCGCCGGATTCGTTCTTCCGTATTCCTCCAAGTTCCTGATCGATAACGTGGTCGGCAAAGGTCAGACGGGACTGCTGCGGCCTTTGGTTCTTGCCGTTTTATTTGCGACTGTGGTGCAGGGCGTGACTTCGTTTTCTCTGACCCAGTTGCTGTCGAAGGCTGCGCAGCGGCTGATTGCCGATTTACGCGAGCAGGTGCAACAGCACATCTCGCGATTGCCGGTCGCCTTTTACGATGCGAACAAAACGGGCGCGCTGGTGTCGCGCATTATGAGCGATGTAGAAGGCGTTCGCAATCTGCTGGGAACCGGGCTGGTGGATTTTGCCGGAGGCTTGGTTGCAGCAGGCATTGCACTGGTTCTGCTGACTCGTATCAGCGCGCCGCTTACGTTGATCGCCGTCGGCTCTCTCGGTTGTTTCGCGTTTGCCTTGAACCGGGCGTTCGCCGTGATCCGGCCCATCTTCCGCGAACGCGGCAAGATCAACGCCGAAGTCACAGGGAGGCTCACCGAATCACTGGGCGGGGTTCGCGTGATCAAGGGATATCACGCCGAGCAGCGTGAAGAGAACGTTTTCTCCGCTGGAGTTCGCCGCTTGCTCGACAATGTCATGCGTACATTGACGGCTACATCGCTGATGGGCCTTTCCGCTAGCGTTCTGCTGGGGGTGGTGGGCGCGGCCACCATGTTCATTGGCGGACGCCAGATGGTGGCTCATACTCTGAGCCCCGGAAGTTATTTTTCGTATAACTTCCTCCTGGTTTTTCTCGTCGCTCCGGTCATGCAGGTTGTATCCATCGGCACGCAACTGACCGAGGCCTTGGCTGGCCTGGAGCGGACGCAGGAAATCATGCGCGAGCACCCGGAGGATCAGGACCCGAAACGTACCGTGCAACTGGCCGACATCATTGGTACGGTTGAGTTCGAGAACGTGACGTTCAGCTATGACGGAATTCACGATGTTCTGCGGAATATCAGCTTCCGCTCCGAGCCGGGAACTGTGACGGCGCTGGTTGGGTCATCGGGATCGGGAAAGTCGACGACCATTGGTTTGATTTCGGCTTTTTACGTGCCCTCGCAAGGAGCCGTGCGCGTCGACGGCGTCGACCTGAGCACCGTGCGGCTCGATTCCTTCCGTACACGACTAGGAGTCGTGCTGCAGGAATCATTCCTGTTCGATGGAACGATCCGTCAGAACGTCGCGTTCTCACGGCCGGATGCAAGCGAGAGCGAAGTGATGCGCGCCTGCCGGATTGCGCGGGTAGATGAGTTCGCCGAGTCATTCGCGGATAAGTACGACACTATCGTCGGTGAACGCGGGGTAAAGCTTTCAGGCGGCCAGCGGCAAAGAATCTCCATTGCGCGCGCAATTCTCGCCGAACCGCGCATTCTGATTCTGGACGAGGCCACTTCCAGCCTGGACTCGGAGTCGGAACAGATGATCCAGCAGGGACTCTCGTATCTGATGCAGGGGCGCACAACGTTCGTGATTGCGCACCGACTTTCTACAATTCGCAGGGCCGACCAGATCATGGTGATGGAACAAGGACAAATTGTGGAGCGCGGCACGCACGCGCACCTCTATTCCGCGCGCGGCCGCTATTACGATTTGTACACGCGGCAGCACGGGGTCGAAGAAAACCTATTCCTCGCTCCCGGCGAAGGCGATGCGGTGGCAACGAATGGAAGCGGCGCAGATGCCAGAAATAGCGACGTGAAAGCGGCAGATGCTATCCGCGTGCTGCGGGGAGAGATGCGCTAAGGTTTATGACGACCGCCCCGGCAATTGCCACCCCGCATGGAACCATCGCCATTCGCAGCGAAAATCTTTGCCGCCACTATCGCATGGGTGACACTCTGATCCGTGCCGTAGACGGTGTTTCGCTCCACGTCGGCGGCGGAGAGTTTGTCGCGCTTCTGGGCAGTTCCGGCTCCGGCAAATCTTCGGTGCTGAATCTGATTGCGGGACTCGATCGCCCAACCTCGGGCAGCGTTGTGGTGCAGGATCGCGATCTTGCGAAACTCTCGCGCGAAGAACTGGCCAAGTATCGATTGCATGTTGTAGGGATGGTCTTCCAATCGTTCAATCTGATCTCCAGCATGACGCTCGCAGAGAACGTGGAACTCCCTCTGCTTTTTGCCGAAGTCGACCGCACCCAGCGTCAAACGATGGCACGCGAGGCTTTGGATCGCGTCGGATTGCGCGCCCGCATGAACCATCGGCCCAGCGAGCTTTCGGGGGGCGAGCAGCAGAGGGCGGCGCTGGCTCGCGCTTTGATCAACCGGCCGAAACTTCTGCTGGCCGACGAGCCCACAGGAAATCTCGACAGCCACACCGGAACTGAAATCATGAACATGGTTCGCGAGTTCAATCGCGATTTGGGAATGACCGTGGTGATGGTCACTCACGAACGCACTCTGGCCGAACGTTACGCGCAACGCCTGATCTTCCTCGCCGATGGCAAAGTGATCGACGACCGTTTGAATGCAGCGGCGGGCGGGCAGGAGGACCAGCCATGAAGATGCCCGATCTAACTTCTCTCGCACTGCGGAACCTGCGCGAATCTTTGCTGCGAAACTCGCTGACCACGTTAGGTATTTCGGTAGGCGTGGCGTCTCTGGTTGCAATGCTGTCGCTCGGGATCGGACTGCAGCAGCTGTTCTCTCGTCGTCTTGCGAAGTCGGGCTTGTTCGATACAGTGCTGGTCACCTCGCGGCGAGATTTGCGCGGCATGAATCGCGAGGAAGAGCGTAATGGCCCTACACCCGGCGAAAGCCGGGTCCTGGATGAGCCCGCCCGGCTGGAGATCGAACATCTGCCAAATGTACTCGAGGCTTATCCTGACATTCGTTTCATCACGGAACTGCGCTTCGAGGGCAAACCTCATCTCACGATGATTTCGGCCTTGCCCGATTCGGCGAAATCCAATGATGCCTTTGAAGGAATGCAGGGCAGCTATTTTTCTTCGGAAACCGCACCAGAAGTAATCCTGCAAAAAACGTTTGCCGAGGAATTGCTGGGCAAGACTCCCGTGCGTGGCGGCGACGAGCCGAATGTCGCCGATCTCGCCAAGCCACTGCTGGGCAAAGAAGTGACGATGCGCTACGCGCAGCGTGCCCCTAGCCCGAGCCCGTCTTCGCCGCCGCGCGCCGATCTGGCGGATTCCAACGAACTGGCTGGGGCGGCATATTCCGTGGTTTCGCGGGAACAGACGCTCAAGATTGTCGGGGTCGCGGATCTCGATCCGGAAAACATGCGCG
>QIAK01000045.1:8165-9888 GCA_003225515.1 Acidobacteriota bacterium
CAACCGGTCTATTCTTCGATCAGTGTGCGCGTGAAAAACCCGGCGCAGGTTCAGCTGGTCGAGGATGCCATTAAGAAAAAGGGCTTCGGCACGTTCTCCATTCTCGATGCGAGTCGTGGCCTGCAACAGGTATTCAAAGTTCTCTACGCGTTTCTGGGAATTTTCGGCAGCCTGGCGTTGATCGTCTCTTCTATCGGAATCGTGAACACTCTGGTCATGGCAATTCTCGAGCGCAGGCGCGAGATAGGCATCATGAAAGCCATTGGCGCCAGCGACAGCGACGTGAAGAAGCTCTTCTTCGCAGAAGCGGGAGCCATGGGAATTCTGGGCGGCGTCGTGGGAGTGGCATTGGGTTGGGCGATCGGCCAAGTGATCAACTTCGGCACAAACATCTGGCTCAAGAGCCAATCTTTTCCGCCCGACCATTTCTGGGCGGTGCCGTGGTGGCTGGTTGCAGTGGCGATTCTTTTCTCATTGATCGTAAGTCTGATCTCTGGCCTTTATCCGGCAGGGCGCGCCGCCAGACTCGATCCCGTGCAGGCGTTACGCTACGAGTGACATGATTCGCGCTCTCAGGGTCGCTTTAATGCTGCTGGCGGGCGGACTCTCGGCCAGCGCCCAAAGCCGCATCGACTGCAACGCCCTGAACAGCCGCATTCTCAAGCAGATCGTCCATTATTGCGTCTACTTACCGGCAACCTACGATGCCGGCGCGACCGAGCATCCGCCAGCGCGTTATCCGGTTCTCTATTTTCTTCACGGCCTGGGCGACAATGAGCGAACGCTCTTCAACAGCGGCGGCTGGACGCTAATCGATGATCTCCGCAACCAGCACAAGATGGGAAACTTTCTGATCGTAGCTCCGGAAGGCCGCCGCAGCTTCTACATCAATTCTGCCGATAGCTCGGTGCGCTACAGCGATTTTTTTCTGCAGGAATTCATGCCGCAGATCGAAAGCAAATATCGCATTCGCCCCGGCCGTGCCGGCCGCGCAATCAGCGGGATTTCCATGGGTGGCTACGGAGCCTTGCGGTTCGCCTTCGCGCATCCAGAACTTTTCTCCGCCGTCAGCGCGCAGAGCGCCGCGCTTATAACGGAATCGCCACACGCATTGGACTCCGCTTCGGGCACGGGCGCGCCTCTCGCCGGAGTGCTCGCCCCCGTATTCGGCAAACCGATCAACGTCGCTCATTGGAACGAGAACAGCCCATTTGCGCTTGCGAAAAGGAATGCAGCCGCTCTGCAAAAGCTCGCTATCTATTTCAACTGCGGCCAGGATGACAATTACGGCTTCGAGAAAGGAGCGGCAGCCCTGCACGATGAGCTGCAAAAAGAAGGCGTGAAACACGAATATCATCTCTATCCGGGCGACCATAGCCTGCAATATTTTCTGTCGCATTTCGCCGAAGTCATGGAATTTCATTCGAAGGCATTCGGTCTTCTGCCTCAGCGCTGAGATCACTCTGCTGTTGTAAACTAACGATGCGGCCCAACTCGTGGGACGCGACCGTAAACCCTGCATGGGGAGAGGTGGCCGAGTGGTTGATGGCTCCGGTCTTGAAAACCGGCGTACCCGAAAGGGTACCGGGGGTTCGAATCCCTCCCTCTCCGCCATTACTTTTGTTATCTGGCACTTGCGAGCCGGTGATACCTACACTGATACCAGAATCAGGAAGGATCACCGATGGCCAACCGCGAAGTCAATCTCACGAAACGAGTCCAA
>QIAK01000046.1 GCA_003225515.1 Acidobacteriota bacterium
TCGAACCAAGCTTGACCGGGCGGGGATCCGCTGCGTTTCGTATTACACGGCAACTATCAAAGAAGATCAGGATCTGGAAAACGCTGTGCGGTTTGCCCGGCTGCTGGGCAGCAGCAACGTCACAGGCGATGCTACGGGCAGCATTCTGAATCGAATCGACCGGCGCTTTACGCAGGAACAGTTGACCTTCGGAATTCACAATCATTACTTCAAGGGCGAAAAGTTCGCCTACGAGAGTCCGGAAGATGTGCTAAACGCTCTCGCGGGACTTTCCAGAAGCGTCGGCGCCACGGCGGATGTAGGACATTTCGCATCCTGCGGCCATGATCCTGTGGACGCAGTGCGCAAATTGGGATCTCGTCTGATACTGGTGCACCTCAAAGACATTGAAGCCGCAGGCGGCGAAGTGAACGTGCTGCTGGGAAGAGGAATTTCTAAAATTTCTGCGGTCATGCACGAACTGCACCGGCAGAATTTTGCGGGATTGGTGGCGGTCGAATACGAAAAAGAGGGCGACGTGAACGACGACATGCGGCAAGACATGGAATTTGCACGCAGACTCGCCTAGCCGCCTGGCATGGGGACAAAAGCAAATGTGGAGAGTCTGTCTATTCTTATTGATTTCTCTAAGCGCCTGGACACAAGACGCGCATCCGATCCTCGCACTGGGTTCGCCCGCGCCTGACTTCGAACTGCCCGGCGTGGATGGAAAGACGCACAGGCTCAGCGATTATGCGGCGAGTCCAATCCTGGTTGTGGTCTTCACTTGTAATCATTGCCCGATCGCGCAGATGTATGAAGAGCGTATCGGGAAGCTGGCCGCGGACTACGAGGGGCGGGGCGTGGCCGTGGTAGCGATTCAGCCCAACGATCCGAAGGCGATCCGGATCGATGAACTGGACTCCTCGGATATCAGCGACAGTCTGGACGAGATGAAAATCCGCGCCGACTACAAGCATCTGCAATATCCCTATCTTTACGACGGCGACACGCAAGAAGTGACCAGGGCGTATGGTCCGCAGGCAACGCCGCACGCCTTTATCTTTGATCGGGACCGTCGCCTGCGTTACGAAGGCCGTTTTGATAACAGCTACAGAATTGAACTGGTGAAGACGCAAGATGCGCGCAATGCGATTGACGCGATACTGGCGCATCAGGAAGTTGCTGTGAAACACACCGGAGTTTTCGGTTGCTCGACGAAGTGGCAGGAGAAAGCGTC
>QIAK01000047.1 GCA_003225515.1 Acidobacteriota bacterium
TGCAGAAGGCCAGGTCCAGTTTTCCATCGCCCTTAAATCGCTGAACTGCACGCTGGTATTGTTTTAAATTGCCACACAAGGCATCGGAGCTCGGATGCTCCTGCGATAAAATGTCGGTTTGAAAGGGGTAAAGCAACATGCGCGTTGGAGTGTTTACGCCTCTGCTGTCTCAGTTGCCGCTGGATCAGGTTCTAAAGAAACTCGCCGGGCTGCACATCAATACCGTCGAACTTGCGACGGGAAACTACGTAGGCGATGCACACTGCAAGCTTTCGATGATTGAGAACAGCGCGGCTTTATCCGATTTCAAGAAGCTGATTGCCGATAATGGATTCAGCATCAGCGCCTTGAGCTGTCACGGCAACCCGCTGCATCCGGATAAAGAACAGGCGAAACAATATCGCGAGGTAAGCCGCAAAAGCATTCTGCTGGCGGAAAAGCTCGGGGTCTCGGTAACTGTCGATTTCTCCGGGTGTCCCGGTGATTCGCCGCAGGCCACGGCTCCCAACTGGGTCACTTGCCCGTGGCCGCCCGAGTACCGCAAGGTTCTCGACTGGCAATGGAACGAGGTGGTCGCGCCCTATTGGGTCGAGCATGCGAAGTTCGCGTCGGACCACGGGGTGAAAATCGCCGTCGAGATGCACCCCGGATTCGTCGTGTACAACCCGGAGACCATGCTCCGGCTGCGCTCGATCGCAGGTGACAACGTCGGCTGCAATTTCGATCCCAGCCATCTTTTCTGGCAAAGTATCGACCCGGTTGGCGCCGTGCGTGTACTGGCAGGCGGCATCTTCCATGTCCACGCCAAAGACACGCAGCTTTATCCGGTTAACCTGCAGCGCACCGGCGTTCTCGATACCAAGCCATACACGGAAGAACGCGATCGCGCCTGGATCTTCCGCACCTGTGGTTACGGGCACGGAGCCGAGTGGTGGACCGAGTTGATCTCCATCGGTGCTTTCGATCGAGCACGAAGATAGCCTGCTCTCGCCCGCGGAGGGTTTGTCCAAGGCGGCGGAGTTTCTGAACAGGATCGTAATCCGCGAGCAGCCAGGGGCGTCCTGGTGGTCGTAACATGTTTGCAGAGAGGGAAGAAAGAATTCAATGGCACCAATTAGAACCGCAATCTTCGGTACGGGTTTTATGGGCCGCGTTCATTTAGAAGCGGTGCGACGAGTGGAGTCGGTTGAAGCCGCGGCCATCGCGGGCAGAAATGCGGATGTTGCGGCACAATTGGGGGCTGGTTTTTCCATTCCGAAAACGACCACCGATTACCGGGAAGTGCTCGGCGATTCTTCTGTTCATGCGGTCCACATCTGCACACCCAACGCGCAGCATTTTGCCATGGCGAAGGATGCGCTGCTTGCCGGCAAGCACGTGCTGTGCGAAAAACCTCTGACCACTACGGTCGCCGAAGCCGAAGAACTTGTCTCTCTCGCCAAACGTCAGGGACTGCACAACTGCGTTTGTCACAACTTGCGCTACTACCCGATGGTGCAGCAGATGCGGGCGATTCGTGAGGCCGGCGAACTGGGTGAGATTCTGATCGTGCAGGGCACGTATTCCCAGGATTGGCTGCTCTACGACACTGACTGGAACTGGCGGGTCGAGACGAAGGCTGCCGGGGCGTCGCGTTGCATGGCGGATATCGGATCGCATTTCTTTGATATGGCTGAGCACGTGACCGGGCTGCGCGTGAGTGCGCTATGCGCCGATCTTCAGACTTTTCATCCCACGCGCAAGAAGCCGAAGCACGCGGTTGAGACATTTGCCAACAAACTGATGGGCCCGGAGAGCTACGACGAAGTAGCAGTTGATACCGAAGATTTCGGAGCGGTTCTATTTCGCATGGGCGCTCGTACGCGTGGCTGCGTCACCGCCAGCCAGGTTTCCGCCGGGCGCAAGAACCGGTTGAGCATCGAGATTTATGGCACGCGCTCCTCGGTGGCATGGAATCAGGAGCGGCCGGACGAACTCTGGCAAGGGCGTCGCGATGCCGGGAACCCTGTGCTTATCAAGGATCCATCTCTGCTCAAGCCCGCGGCACGAGGTTACGCCGACCTGCCCGGCGGGCATAGCGAAGGCTACGACGATACCTTCAAGCAAGTTTTTCGGCGCTTTTATGCCTCGCTGAATGCCTCAGGCGCGTCCGAGTACCCGCAATTCGTCGATGGTTTGCGCCAAATGCAAATCCTCGATTCGGTGCTGAAAAGCCATCGCACGCGACAATGGACCGATGTTCCGAAGTTCGAAGAGTAGGTCCCAATTAGCTTCGGCAGCTTCTCCTTACCGCGGGCGCCGGAGGAGCCTCCTTTGGTGGAGCGAGCCCTTCGTCCTTTTCTCTTGACCATTGCCACCCAGTAAAGCAAGAATTCCAGCAATCATTTGTGTACTCAATAGCCGCGTTCCAACCAGAAGCGGCTTTGTGCCAATTCCTGTGGGAGGCCCCCTATGACCCTGTTCCCCTCGTCACTTGCGAAGATGCTCTTATTGCTTCTCGTATTCTCGTCTGTCTCCTTTGGACAGGCCGTATACGGAAATATTATCGGCACCGTCACCGACCCCAGCGGCGCTGCTGTCGCCAACGCTCCTATCACCGTGAAGGACATTGAGCGGGGAACGACCTACCAGTCCACCACCAATGGCAGCGGCAATTATGAACAGACGCATCTGCTGGCGGGGCGGTACAGCATAACCGTGAATGCGCCAGGATTTGCCGTGTTCCAGGCTACTGCCAGCGTCGAAATTGACGCCTCGACGCGAGTGGACGCGGTTTTGGGCGTGCAGGGGCAATCCACCAAAGTCGAGGTCACAGAGGATACGCCATTGCTGAAGGTGGATCGCGCCGACGTCAGCACAACGTTGACCACGGAGGAATTGAGGAACTTCCCCATTATCGAACGAAACCTGACCTTTACATTACTGGTCACGCCCGGAACCCAGATTAACGACTGGCAGCACGCATCCTCCGAAAATCCGCAAGGCGGTTACCAGATCGACGCTAACGGTCAACAGTTCACGTCGAATGGTTTTCTGCTGGACGGCACTGAGAACAACAGCTCAATCCTGGGAATCGCAGTCATCAATCCGAACATCGATTCGCTGCAGGAATTCAAGATTACAACCAGCAATTACGATGCTCAGTTCGGATCCGTGGCCGGTGCACTTCTGCAGGCCACAACCAAATCAGGGACCAACAATTTTCATGGCTCCGCGTTTGAGTACCTTCGCAACGATTACTTCAATGCAAAGGATTGGACGTCAGGACAGAGTCTGCCGCTGAAGTGGAATCAGTTTGGAGGCTCGGTAGGCGGGCCCATTGTAAAGAACAAGGTTTTCTTCTTCGCCGATGTGCAAGCATTAAGGCGGCGGCGCTCGGCTTCGGTACAGACCACGGTGCCGAATTCCGCCGAGCGCGCCGGCGATCTTACCGGATTGCTGGGCGACTACATTTGTAGTGACAAGAGTAGCTCTTCGAGTCCTTGCGCCAACCCGTTCACGGTCATGACCACGGAGGGTGCAACGGTTCCGGCGCGAGTGGGAATGGTTTTTGATCCGACCACCGGAACGATTGACCCGGTAACCGGCGTTCCTACCAACCGGCTTGCGGTCTCCAGCGGAGGCCAGGTGAATGTGTTCCCCTCGGTGCCCGCTCCAGTCACCCAACTGCTCTCGTTCCTTCCCATGCCCCAGGACGACACCTCCATTTCCGGCAACTACATTGCTACCGGTAGCGAGAAGTTCGACAGTAGCCAGTTCGATACAAGATTCGACTACGCCTTTTCCGACCGGCTCCACTTTTTCGGGCGCTACACCATTGCGGATTTCAGCCACTTTGCTCCGGGAGCGTATGGAGCCGAGGCAGGTGGACCTGGCCTGAATGGCGTGTTTTTCGCCGGAAATGCTCCCGCGCGCAACCAGAGCATTGCAATAGGCGCTACTTACACTCTGAGTCCCAGGATTGTGACGGACTTCAGGTTTGGTTTTTACCGATATCGCATCCGGGTCAATCCGAATGGCGTGGGAACCACTCCGGCCACCGATGCCGGCATACCCGGGCTGAATCTTGGGACCACGGAAACCAGCGGCATGCCGGCTTTCTACATCAACGGAAATGGAGGCTTCAGTTTCGGCTACGCGCTCGGTATCAACCAATGCAACTGCCCCCTGAAGGAAACTGAGAACCATTTCCAATGGGTCAACAATTGGACAATGACGAAGGGTAATCACACCTTTCAATGGGGCGTGGATTTTCGCAGAGCGCAACAACAACGCGTACCGAGCGACGCCCACCGTTCGGGGGAAGTTACTTTCGCTGAAGGAACCACGGGGAGTCCGGATGTTGATGCAGCGGATCCTGGAACCGGTAACGTGCCCGATGGCCCGACCGGAGCAGGTATCGCTTCGCTGTTTTTTGGCGAGCCCGGCAATTTCTCCCGTTACTTTACGGGCCTTGGCTATCACCCTGGACTACGGCAAACCAGGCTCTTCTTCTATGGACAGGATTCGTGGCGAGTGACTCGGAAGTTCACCTTTTCCTATGGGCTTCGTTACGAGAACTATCTGCCACAAACCGCGGCCAGTCCCGGCGGGGCCGGCAGCTTCGATCCCAACACGGGAGAAGTCTTAGTGGCGGGAGTAGGTTCGGTTCCGTCGAATATGGGAGTCAAGCCCTACAATCTGGGATTTGCCCCGCGCATCGGGCTAGCGTACCAAATGTTTTCGCACACGGTTGTGAGGGCCGGGTTCGGGCGCAGTTTCACTCCGGCTGGTTTGGGCGCAGTTTTCGGTCAGGCACCTGACTATGACCCGCCGGTTACAATCCCGCAACAGCTCAACCAGAACAACCAATATGAATCTGTATTCGACCTGTTCGCGGGACCGCCTTTACCGCCGAACCCAACGGTCGGCAGTAACGGTCGTTATCCTTTGCCTAACGGATTGAACGTCTTTTATTTCTTCAATCCGCCCAGCGCCTATCGAGTTCCTCTTGCCGATTCGTGGAACCTCGCGGTGCAGCATGAATTCACTTCCAGCCTGACGGCAGAGATTGCGTACGTGGGGAACGTGGGAAGGCATCTATTCATCAATCCCAACGTGAACCAGGCAGCGCCGCCCGATCCGAATAGCGATCCCAACACATGGAACGACTTTGACTCGCGGCGGCTATTTTTCCAGAAATTCGGTTTGGAGCAGGGCCTGTATGAAATCTGCAACTGCGACAATTCCAGTTATCACGCGCTGCAAGCCAAGCTGCAAAAACGAGTGACTAAGGGCTTGGATTTTCTAGTCAGCTATACGTATGGCAAAGCCATGGCGAACAGCGAGACCGGAGGCGCATTTTCAAACAACTTGAATTGGTGGCAGGATCACGGTCCGGCGAATTACGATCGCAAACATACCCTCACCATTTCCCACACATGGCAGTTGCCTTTTGGCCGAGACCGTCACTGGGGATCCGGAATGGGCCGCGCCATGGAAGCCGTGCTGGGTGGTTGGGATTTCAGCGGAATCAGCCGATTTGAGTCTGGTCTGCCATTTACGGTGTTTAGCGATGGTCCTAACTTGTATGCCGATTTCAACTCGGTGAGACCGGACCAGATTGGCAACCCGCATGTGTCCCATCCAAGTGCGGCGTTGTGGTTCAATCCTGATGCCTTTGTTGTGCCCCAGGAAGTTGGCCGCAATGGCGACGTGCATCACAATTCTTTGCGCGGTCCGCGCTTCAATCAAATGGATCTTTCGCTGGGAAAAGTTTTCCGCATAACCGAGACCAAGACACTGGAATTTAAATGGGAGAATTTCAACGCCCTCAACCATGTCAACCTGGCGAATCCCAACAGCTATATCGGTGACCCGCAGAACGTCGGAAAGATCTACGCCGCTGCCGATATGCGCCAGATGCAGTTTGGGTTACACTTCCGCTTCTAGAGGTGAGGCCAGCCGGGCTCGGTCCGGCTGGCGCCGCTTCGTTACTGTTCATGTGAATGGAAAGGATTCATTGAACCAATGAGACTACCCGTCTGTGTTATGGCTGTGATCATTCTGATCGCCGGCTGCATAGCGGCTTCGCAGGCGCAACAGGCGACTGCCTATCCTCCCCCCGATGAGCGATACAAAGTAGATATCCTCGAAATTGTGGGTCATCCGGACGACGACATTGAAGTAGCCGCCTACGTTGCAAAACTGATCGAGCAGCAGCACAAGAAAGTCGCCGTGGTCTATACCACGCGTGGAAATTCAGGCGGAAATGCCGCGGGGCCGGAGCAGGCCAATGCGCTGGCGGATATTCGCGAAATGGAAGCCCGGCATTCGCTGGCTTCTTACGGCATTACCAATGCCTGGTTTATTCACGGCTCCGATAGTCCCGGAGCGGATGTTCTTCGTTCCCTGGAGTTATGGGGTCACGGGCAGGCGCTCGAGGAAGTCGTTCGCTTAGTTCGGATCACGCGCCCGGAAGTGATTCTCACCTGGATGCCCAATTATGTCGTGGGGGAGAATCACGAGGACCATCAGGGTGCGGGAGTTCTCGCCACCGAAGCCTTTGACCTGGCGGCGAACCCGCTGGCTTTCCCGGAGCAGATTGAGGCTCCCCGCGACCGCTTCACCATTAGCAACTACGGCGAAGGTCTTCGCCCCTGGCAACCTAAAAAGATCTACTACTTCTCCGACGCCATCCACTTCGATTTCTTCAAGGGAAATGGACCCGAGTATGCGACGGGCGACCTGTCACCCCAGCGCAAGCAACCATATTCCCGCGTCGCCGCCGAAGCCTGGGGTCAGTACAAGACGCAGAATGACTTTACCGATGCACAGCTGAAGGAATTTACGGAGATGCCCGTGCGCTTCATCTTTGGGAAGTCGCTGGTGGGAGGAAATGCAACCAGCGATATTTTCGAAGGAATTTCGTCCACTCCGATCGGCTATTCTCGTGCGCGCGGGTACGAACCTCCAGCAGCCGGGCTGACGTTTGAATTAGGCGGGCCATGGAGGTTCTATCGCCAATTCTGGCAGGCGCACAACATCGAGCATCTGGGGAAGCTCTTTTCGCCGGAGGCGCAGGTTGCTCCCGGAGAAACGCTGTGGGTGCCTTTAATCATCCGCAACGACACTGACTCGCCGAAACAGGTTACGTTGCACGCCGTTCTGCCGACGGGTTGGAGCGAGAAGCCGGAAACTGCAAACTACAATGTGAGCGCACACGATTCTTACCCCATTCAACTGAAAGTCAGCAGTTCAGCTGCGCACAAGGATTCCTGGCAGACGCTGACGTGGACAGCCGAAAGCGGAGGTCAGAATGCCGGCTCGGTGACGCTCAGAGTCGACGTTGTATCGAATGGATTGCCGCAATAGCTCCCTGGCATCTTAGAATTTGAATGCCAGGAGTTATTGCAGAGTTTTTTGCAGCCAATCGGTCAGCGCTTTTTTGTACCAGCGGAATTCGGGACGGGGTTCCCAGTGGTCCATACCATGCGGCGCTCCTTTGACGGTAATCAGGTCACAATGAGCGCCCGCATCCTTCATCTTTTTACACATCTCAACCGATTGCGCGTAGGGAACATCTTCGTCGCTGGAGCCGTGAATCAGCAGGAAGGGCGGCATGTCCGGCGAAATATATGTTATGGGTGAGGCCTTGATCAGCGCCGGCGCGGACTCCGCATCTACAGATTGGATTCCAAACAGATCGAGAATTTCGTGCGGCACTGGCTTCCACGCTACTGCGGCTGAGATGAAATCATGGATGCCGTACATAGATACAACCGCCGCCACCCGCGAATCCGGCCGATTACGCGCGCCTACATACGAAACCAGATGGCCGCCGGCCGATTCGCCGATGAGGGCGATACGTTTCGGATCCACTTTGTACTTTTTCGCGTTTGCTTCGACAAAGCGGATTGCGGCTTCCACGTCGTCGGCATCCGCTGGGAACTTGAATTGAGGCGCCAGCCGATAATTGATGCTGAACCATGCGATTCCCGTACTGCTC
>QIAK01000544.1 GCA_003225515.1 Acidobacteriota bacterium
AACTCTCGCGTGCGGATAAATTCGATCGAACGCAATCCAGACGGCGGCAATCACCGCGAAGCAGATCACACTACCTTCCGGCCCCACTGACCCGCCGCTCAGCCACTCGGAGCCGCGCAAACTCGAGCTGAGCAAATGCCCCGGAGAAACCAGCCCGCTATCAGGAACCGAATATAAAAACGTCTCGCCCCAATCCCACGCCGCATGAAAACCTACCGCAAACCAAAGATCTCCGGTTCGTCGCAATGTCAGGCAGAAGAAGAGTCCGATGAAGACTACCGCCAGCAGACCTCTCCACTGTTCGCCGCCATTCCTGAGATGAATCACGCCGAACATGCATGACAGCACAAACGCCGCCGGCCAGAAACCAAGCCCGCGCGCGAGGGTAAACTGCGAATAGCCCCGCAGCAGAAACTCTTCAAACATTCCCACCAGCAGAAACATCACGCTCCAGAACGCAGCAAACCGGGCCACGCGCGCTCCGTGCAAAACGAGGTGACCGAATGCAAACACATGCATGCCCCAGAGCGCGAACATCAGCAAGCTAATGGCGGCAATCCCCCACACAACACCAATCCAGAACAAACGCCCGATGGCTTCCCTCATCGGCAAGCCATACATTTTCCACGGACGATTCTCGAATCGTGACAGGATCAGCGCCGGAATGACTGCCGCACCCAGGTTCAACAACTCTTCCAGCATGCTGGACCAAAGGCCGCTGGCGCCAAAGTCGTGCATCGATGCCAATTCCACGGCGAAGCGCTGGAATGTATAAAACATCAGCGCGTAGAAAGCGATGCCCCAGCCGGGGCGCAATCCTCCCGCGTCGAGAAAAAGCGTGCGCGCATAAGAGGGCCGCGTCGCGACGGAAAACTCCGGCGCAATCGGCGTCAGCTTCGCGCTCTGATCACTCGCAGAATCGTTCTTCCCATTAATTTCCAGATCGCTCATCGCAGGCATTCTCTACAAATCATGCGCCGAAACAGCCTCCGACATGGTAAAACACTCGGCTCGACCTTATGCGTCCATATTTCACGCGCGAACGTTTCGGACGTCCGCAGTTTCTCGCGGGTACGCTGCTGCTGGCATTCCTTGCGCAGGCGGCGTGGCTGGTGCGTGCCGAACTTCACGCAGGCAACGACCCCGACGGCGGCGAAGGCGTGCGCATCGGCGAAGGATGGAAACAGTGGAAGGGGCGCGGCATTGCCGCTGCGCCATATCAGGACTTCGCCGGCAATGCCACGCCCGACCCGTTCGGCACCGTGGACTCCGGTTTCGACAGCGAACATTCGCCGCTGCCCTATCTGTTATCCGCGGGGCCGTTGCTGGCATGGCCGCACGACTTCGACCCAATCTCCGCCGCATACTGGAGATGGCTTCCGCGAATTCCCTTTCTAGCCTGCGGCGTTTTCCTGGGCGCATCTTTGTGGTATGTGGCCAGGCGGCTATGCACCAACACCGGCGGATTTGTCGCGCTCACCTTCTACTGTTTTTCTCCCTCGCTGATTCAGGCGAGCGCGGTCTGGCATACCGAACCCGAGATCGTCGCGGCCTGGGGAGCCTTTGGCGTAATCTTCACGGCCATTGCCGTCGCGCACACCTTGTATGCTCCTCGCGAAGTCGTGCTGTGGAACTGGCGGCGCATCGTCCTGCTTGGCGTTTCCCTAGCGATCGCCGTGGGCTCGCAATTTTCTCTGATCGTGCTGGTCCCCATGGCGTTGGGATTCCTGTTGTATGTCGCTCCGGTACGAAGGCGCGCCGGATTTGTAATCTGGATCGCGGCCTGCCTCGTCGGACTGCTTCTGCTGTTCGCGATGTACTTCTTTCATCTCCACACCTTCGCGGAGAGCATGCGTCACGCAGCATTTTGGGGAGCCACCTGGCGCGGCTTTACCATCCCAGGAGTCTACAAGCAGGTTGCGATCGAGATCGGACGCGCATGTCCCGCGCTCTCGCTGGCCCTTCCAGTCGCACTGGTGACGTATGCAGTGTGGCCGCGCACTCGCTACTTNNNNCCTATTCGTGATTTTAGGAATGGCGCACCCGCACGTCGCAGGCGCCGGCTTCCTGCTCGCTGCCATTCCCTTCCTCTTCATCTTCGTCTCCGGAGTTCTAGCCGACCTGCTGGAGACAAGTTACCGTTCCTTGGTAATGGCCTGCATCGCAGGAATGATGGCCGCCTACGTAGTCTGGAGCCTCTTCAACCTCCTGCAGGTCCCGCAGGGCTAGGGATGAAGCAATGGGCGATGGGATGAGGAGATGGGGATAGAAGAGAAAGTCGGTGGCGCT